>RFXE01000392.1 GCA_009921785.1 Alphaproteobacteria bacterium | reverse complement strand
TGCCTTGATATCTTCAAGATTGATGCCGCCGAATGACGGGCCGAGATAACGCACCGCATTGATGAATTGGTCAGGATCTTCGGTATCAACTTCGAGATCAATTGAATCAACATCGGCAAAGCGTTTGAAGAGAACAGCCTTGCCTTCCATCACGGGCTTTGAAGCGAGTGCCCCCAAATTGCCCAAGCCCAAAATCGCCGTGCCGTTTGAAATCACGGCTACAAGATTGCCTTTGGAAGTGTAATCGAAAGCGAGCGCAGGATTTTCGGCAATCGCTTTGACGGGCACAGCCACGCCCGGGGAATAAGCAAGCGACAGATCGCGCTGGGTGGCCATGGGCTTTGTCGCGACGATCTCGATCTTGCCGGGGCGCCCCATAGCATGGAAATCAAGTGACGCGTCCGTTTTCCTGATTTGCCGTCGCCCGCTGCCATGTCGATCAACCCCATCTACGAGAACCACTGAGCGACGTGACATATTTTGAAAATCACGCTCAGGCCATGGTAGCGTAGCGAAGATTAAAACCAAAAGCCATGCTCGTATTAGAGAGGACGTTCGCCGTGTCGCATTGGAACCACACCCCATCCGGTAAAATGCGCCTACGTGGATTGGGGGTAAATCTTCCCGGAACGCCCGGCCCGTTTAATGCGATTACCGATGTTGCGGTTGTCGAGGTGGGGTACACGACGCTCATCTCAGGCGATGGGCCGCGCGTGGTTGGTCAAGGACCCGTGCGAACCGGTGTGACAGCCATTTTGCCGCGCGGGCGTCATGATCCACAAACGTCCTGTGCCGCCGGTTCCTACTCCTTCAACGGCAATGGTGAAATGACGGGGCTCGTCTGGGTGGAGGAATCGGGCGAACTGACCACGCCGATTACGATCACCAACACCCATAATTGCGGCGTCGCGCGCGATGCGACGGTTGAATGGATTTTTAACAATGTCGAGAAGACCGCGAATGACTGGGGTTTGCCGGTGGCCGGCGAAACCTATGATGGCGAATTGAACGACATCAACGGTTTCCATGTCAAAAAAGAGCATGTGTTTTCTGCGCTCGACACTGCGCGTGGCGGACCGCTCGAGCTTGGCAGTGTCGGCGGCGGCACGGGAATGCTGACTTTTGATTTCAAGGCGGGATCCGGGTCCGCCTCGCGGCGCGTTGCGATTGGTAATGAGACCTACACATTGGGTGCCTTCGTGCAGTCGAATTTCGGACGGCGCTACGAGATGACGGTCATGGGCAAAAAAGTCGGTCTCGCCATGCCAGGGGGCGAGTTACGCGGGAAACCCGTTGGCTCGATTATCGCGGTCATTGCGACGGACGCGCCACTTCTCCCGCATCAACTGAAACGATTGGCGCGCCGTGTCCCCTTAGGCATCGCCCGAACCGGCGGCATCGGCCATAACGGATCGGGGGATATTTTTATCGCGTTTTCGACGGCCAATCGCGACGCCTATGCCGGTAACC
>RFXE01000391.1 GCA_009921785.1 Alphaproteobacteria bacterium | reverse complement strand
TGACTTCGATCACCGGGAGGCCCTCTCCCATGACTTTCGCAAATGTATCGGACGCCGCCCAAAAGGCCGCGCTCAGGATGGTGATCAGAATCGCGGTCAATGTGTGGAGCGGTTTGGGGGGCGTCGCTTCTGGGGCCGTTTGGGGCTCGGGGTTCATCGCTCTGCTCACTCCCGATACCGGTCACGCGGGGACCGTTTCCCAAATGGAACCATCTTTTTTGGATTTCGCCGTCAAAACCGCTGATAGGCGATTTTTGCGGAAGACGCTATAAGCCTCGCCGACCAAACCGGAATGACTGCCATGACTTCACCTGCCCCCCGCATCTCTTTCGTCTCGCTCGGCTGCCCGAAGGCGCTCGTCGATAGCGAGCGCATCATCACGCGGCTCAGGGCAGAGGGCTATGAGCTCACCAAGAGCCATGAGGGCGCGGATGCCGTCATCGTCAACACTTGCGGCTTTCTCGATAGCGCCAAGGCGGAATCGCTTGAGGCGATCGGCAAGGCGCTTTCCGAGAATGGCAAAGTCATCGTCACCGGCTGTATGGGCGCCGAGCCCGAAGAGATCCGCAAAACCTATCCGGGTGTGGCCTCGATCACAGGTCCGCAGGCCTATGAAAGTGTCATGAAAGCCGTCCATGAGGCGGTGCCGCCAGCGCATGATCCCTTTATCGATTTGGTGCCCGAACAGGGCATAAGGCTCACGCCGCGCCATTACGCTTATTTAAAGATATCAGAGGGTTGCAACAATCGGTGCACCTTCTGCATTATCCCGAAATTGCGCGGCGATCTGGTCTCCCGTCCGGCGGGCGATGTGCTGCGCGAGGCGGAAAAGCTCGTGGCCGCTGGCGTCAAGGAATTGCTGGTTATTTCGCAAGATACTTCTGCCTATGGGGTCGATCTCAAATATGCGGAAAGCGCCTGGAAAGACAAAATGGCGCGCGCGAAATTCGTCGATCTGTCGCGTGATTTGGGCTCGCTTGGCGCCTGGGTGCGGCTTCATTATGTTTACCCCTACCCGCATGTGGATGAGGTCATTCCGCTGATGGCCGAGGGGCTCGTCCTTCCCTATCTCGACATCCCGTTTCAGCATGCTTCCCCCTCAGTGCTCAAAGCGATGAAGCGCCCGGGCAATCAGGAAAAGACGCTCGACCGGATCAAAGCTTGGCGGGATATATGCCCCGATCTCTCTATCCGCTCGACCTTCATTGTCGGCTTCCCCGGCGAGACCGAGGCGGATTTCGAATTCCTGCTTGATTGGCTGAAAGAAGCCAAACTCGACCGCGTCGGCGCGTTTAAATATGAGCCCGTCAAAGGCGCGACGTCGAATGATATCGGCCTGCCGCAAGTGCCGGACGAGGTGAAACAGTCCCGCTACGACCGCTTCATGGCCACGCAACAGGCGATCAGCACTGCGCGGCTCAAAACCAAAGTCGGCAAGCGCCTGAAGGTGATTATTGATGAGCCGGGCCCATCGGTGTCGCGCGGCCGCTCGCAAGGCGA
>RFXE01000040.1 GCA_009921785.1 Alphaproteobacteria bacterium | reverse complement strand
AGGAAAAGATTGATTTTGAAGAGGATGATGTTTGACTACTGAGCACCAATAAATTGTCGGCGCTGATTTCGGATAAAACAAAATAAAAAAACCCGCCTGGAGCAATCCAAGCGGGTTTTTTGTTGTTTAACATTCAGTCGAAATCAGTTGCCCAGCGACGCTTTCGCCTTCGCCCACCATCCGCCTTTTTTCGGCTTGGACGGATCGGCACTCACAACCGGTTCCGTCGTGATCGGTTCGGGCAGCGGTTGCGTTTCTGGTTCACGCCTAACCTGTGGTGCTTCACGAGGTGCTTCATAGCGTGGTGCTACTGGCTCAACAGGCGCGCGTTCAACAGGTGCTGTCTCTCGCGGCTGATAATCAGCTTGCGAAGACGCAGAGCTGTGCTCGCTTGATGCTTCAGACGAAGAGTCTGACTCACCATTCGACTCCGCTGACACTTCACCTTCACCACGACCGCGACGGTCACGACGACGACCACCGCGACGACCGCGACGACGACGATTGCCTTCAGCGGCCTCACCACCTTCAGCAACAATTTCCGTCTCTTCAATCACATCGCCTTCAGCAGTAATCTCGCGCGTACCGCTAAAAGGTTCTCCAGCTACGCTTGGTTGCGGAGAGTTAAGCGGCATCGGTGAGCCATCAGCATTGCGCTCGCCACCGCCACGACGACGGCGACGACGCCGACGCCGACGACCGCCGCCCTCACCTTGTTCACCGTCACCGCGTTCCTGATCACCACGACGCTCCTCATCAGAGGTGTCGGACTCATCCTGTTCGTCAAACTCTTCATCAACCTCGTCCTCGACGAGCTCGTCTTCAAGGTCTTCAACAGGCGGAAGCGCTGACGGATTGGGACGCGGCATCAATTGCACATCGCCAGGCATAACGACATCACCGCGCTCAACATGGAACGGATGAGTGCCGGTCAAGGTCTCATCAACTAGGATCGTGATATTGACGAGGAATGTTTCTTCCAATGACCGCACATGCATGCGCTTCTGATTGAGAAGATAAAGCGCGATATCTGCACGCGCCTTTACTGTGATGTGATGCGATGCGCTTTTCAGCAACATGTCTTCGACATGACGCAAGACATGCAAGGCCACCGACGGCGTGGCGCGAACCATCCCTGCGCCCGCGCAATGAGGACAGGTAACAGTCGAGCCTTCAAGAACACCCGTACGAATGCGCTGGCGTGACATTTCCATCAAGCCGAAGGGCGAGATGCGTCCTACTTGAATGCGCGCGCGATCATTCTTGAGTGCGTCTTTCAGACGGCGTTCAACCGATCGGTTATTGCGGTTTTCTTCCATATCGATGAAATCGATGACGATGAGGCCCGCAAGGTCACGCAAGCGCAATTGCCGCGCCACTTCATCCGCCGCTTCTAGATTGGTTCTGAGCGCCGTATCTTCGATATTGTGTTCACGTGTTGAACGACCTGAGTTCACATCGATCGCGACAAGCGCTTCAGTCTGATTGATGACGATGTAACCGCCCGACTTCAACGTGACCTGGCTTGAGAACATCGCATCGAGCTGCGGTTCTACACCAAATTTAGCGAAAATCGGCGTTGTCTCACGATAGGGCTTCACATTTTTCGCATGGCTCGGCATGAGCATGCGCATGAAATCCTTGGCGTCCTTATAGGCATCTTCACCGGCAACCTGAACTTCATCGATGTCCTTATTATAAAGATCGCGGATCGAACGTTTAACGAGCGACCCTTCTTCATAAACCAGTGTAGGCGCGGTTGATTGTAATGTCGTTTCGCGCACCGTTTCCCATGCACGCATCAAATATTCGAAATCGCGTTTGATCTCGGGCTTCGTACGCGCGGCACCGGCCGTGCGCAAAATAACACCCATGCCATCCGGCACCTCAAGCTCTTGCGCAATCGATTTCAAACGCTTGCGATCGGCCGCATTTGTGATCTTGCGTGAGATACCACCGCCACGTCCCGTGTTCGGCATCAAGACTGAATAGCGACCCGCGAGAGAGAGATAGGTTGTGAGCGCCGCACCCTTATTTCCACGTTCTTCTTTGACGACTTGAACGAGCAAAATCTGTCGACGCTTGATCACTTCCTGAATTTTGTAATGACGACGTGCTTGACGCGGACGCTCGGGAATATCTTCCATCGCATCGCCACCGCCGATTTGTTCGACGACGTGATCTTCATCAGTGCCAACTTCCATAGGTTCATTGCCACCCGAAGCGGACTCTTCATCGTCGCCAGTAGTATCGTCATGTGAAGCGGAGGATTCATGCGCTACGGCATCATGACCCTCATCGTCATGTGCGCTTGGCTCGTCTTGAGACCCTGTCTCCGAGGATGAGGCGTGCACGTCATCCGCATGATCATGGTGATCGGACTCTGGAGACGACTCGTGATGGTCCTCGTCACCGCCCTGCTCATGGTCGATAACTGAGGCTTCCTCTGAAAAGCCGCTTTCAGGCGCGTCTTCAGAAACATGATGTGAGGACGCCGCGCGCTTTGCCCGATCATTGCGACGCGAGGACCGCGCCGGACGTTCATCATCAAAATCAGCGTCACGGTTCGCGCGCATATCTTCTGCCAGAAGCGCTTCGCGATCAGCGACCGGAATTTGATAATAGTCAGGATGAATTTCGGAAAAGGCGAGGAAGCCGTGTCGGTTGCCGCCATATTCCACGAAAGCCGCCTGAAGTGACGGCTCAACGCGCGTTACTTTGGCGAGATAGATATTGCCGCGAAGCTGTTTTCTGTTTGCCGATTCAAAATCGAATTCTTCGACGCGGTTACCTCTGACGACGACGACCCGTGTTTCCTCGGGATGCGACGCATCGATCAGCATTTTGTTGGCCATGAGAGTCTCTCAATGGCGCCATCCGCCGTCTGCTCAGGATCCTCAATCGCGCTGGTTCTCTGTCCGAGGCGGACAGGCCATACATGGTTGCGAAAGACCGGATCGGGAAAAAGAAAGAGGAGGCGCCCTGTTGCCGCCCGTAACGGGCGTAGGGGTGATATGCCTTTGGAGGGAAGCGGACCAATCCGGCCGTCGATGACGCATCACGACCAGCCCTTGCGGGCAGTCTCGCGTCACTCATACGGAACCGAAACGCTTGGTTCACGCCTCACACCTCGACTGTTCGGGCCGACCATCGGTCAAAAACCGGGCGGCGTTGGATCAGAGCTTTTACCGGGGACGACAAGCGCCTTCCGGAAAAACTGTGCGAATCTGCCGGAAAACCAGAGGCGCGCCGGACGACAATCCGAACTTTCACCCCAATTCGGGTGAAAAAGCGCGCCGCTCGACCTAATACGGGTCGGGTTGGCAAGAGCACAACCCTAGATAAGGGTCACCCCCCTGCTTTGGCAAGCTTTTATCCGGGCGGGGCTGGCCTGCAAGAAATTGTCCCAACGGGAAATTTACGGTGAAGAGACCTTGCAGAAGGCACGCGCTTCATGGAATTCAAATCCCCTCGCCGCCGCTTTGGACAGGCCGTTCCTCGATGAAACGTCTCTACCCCCTGCTTTTGGTCCTGGGCTTCTTGAGCGTCTCGGGCTTGGGACACGCCGCTTCGCCCCCTGCAGGCGACGCCTTACCGCTGATTGTGATCGATCCCGGCCATGGCGGCGCGGATCTCGGGGCAACTGGCGTTACGGGCATTTTTGAGAAGGACGTCGTCCTCGATTTTGCCCGCTCTCTCAAAAAGCGGCTGGAAATGCTCGGGACCTGCCGGGTCATCTTAACCCGCGACCGCGATGTCTTCCTTTCTCTTGAAGACCGCGTTCGCTTCGCCAAAAAGCAAAATGCCAGCGTTTTCCTCTCAATTCATGCGGATACCGCCCCTCCGACGCCGAAGCCGCGCGGGTCGCAGAAGCCGAAAACAGGGCTGATGCGGGTTTGACCGCGCCCGAGAGCAAGGTCGACTCATCCGTCAACGATATTCTCGGCGATCTCATGTTGCGGGAGACACGCGCCCACTCGATTCTTCTGGCGCAGGAATTGGCCTCCCGGATCGCCGATGTCGTGCAGCTTAACCGCAATCCAGTTCGCGCGGCGGGGTTCCGGGTTCTCCGTGCGCCCGATATCCCCTCTATTTTAATCGAAATTGGCTATTTATCCTCAAAAAGCGATATTGATCTCCTCACATCCGCCGACTGGCGCGACAGTACGGCCCTGCGCCTTGCCGCCGGAATTTCTGAATTTATCGCCCGGACCCGAGCCAACAACTCAAAATCGACACCGTGAGTTCAGCATTTACTTCTAAACGCCCCATCCTTGCCGCATTTGTATTTAGGGTGCGAAGCGACTAGATGGATGCGGCCGGCCCGGCCCCCTTTTCGAATCTTTGTGAAGCCCAGCGAACCCGCCCGCCGCCATGCGCCTTCTTCTCCGCTTTTTCGGTTTCCTGTTCACGCTCGGCGCGATCCTCTTCGTGCTTGGTGCGGCCGGTGCTGGATTCGTGATTTGGAAATATTCGCAAGAGCTGCCGGACTACACGCAGCTCGCCGCCTATCAGCCGGCTGTGACCACCCGCATTCATGCGGGTGACGGAAGCTTGCTTGCCGAATATTCGAAAGAGCGTCGGCTCTATGTGCCGATACAAACCATGCCGAAGCTTGTGATTAATGCCTTCGTGTCGGCAGAAGATAAAAACTTCTATCATCACATCGGCGTCGATCCGGAAGGGATCATGCGCGCGGTCGTGACCAACATCACCCATCCGGGCCGTCGCCAAGGCGCTTCAACAATTACGCAGCAGGTCGCTAAAAACTTCCTTCTCTCATCCGAGCAAACCTTTGATCGCAAGATCAAAGAAATGCTCGTCGCGCTTAAAATTGAAACTGCCTATTCGAAAGAGCGCATTCTCGAACTCTATCTGAATGAAATCTATCTTGGCCTCGGCAATTATGGTGTTGCTGCCGCTTCGCTCAATTATTTTGGCAAATCCGTTAATGAACTTACATTGACAGAAGCAGCCTATCTCGCAGCCTTGCCCAAAGCGCCAAACAACTATCACCCCTTTCGCAGAACACAGGCTGCCCTTGATCGCCGCAATTATGTGATCGATCGCATGGTCGAAAATGGCTATGTGAAAAAAGAAGAAGGCGATGCCGCAAAATCGCAACCTCTCGGTGTAAGCTTGCGGGCCGTTTCACCCAACACAATTTCCGCTGGCTTCTTTGCCGAAGAAGTAAGACGTGAATTATTCGATCGCTTCGGTGAGAAGACGCTCTATGAGGGCGGGCTTTCTGTTCGCACAACGCTTGATCCAAAATTACAGCAATTTGCGCGGCAGACACTTGCCGATGGCCTCGTGCGTTTTGATGAGGCGCGCGATGGTTTTCATGGTGTCGTTCAAAAGATCGATGTGCAGACACTTGATTGGGGTGTTGAGCTTGCCAATGTGCCGGCCGTCACGGATGTAAAAAACTGGCAATTGGCGGTTGTTCTCGGATTTAACGGTGACATCGCACAAATTGGCTTGCAGCCGAAACGAGATTCAGGCGGCCGCGTGCCTACGACACGCGATACAGGAATACTCGCTGCGGACGGTTTGAAATGGACCAAAAAAACGGCGAAGCAAATCCTCGCGCCGGGCGATGTAATTTATGTAGAGCCGATGCCTGATAAATCGGGCCAATATCGCTTGCGGCAAATTCCGGCTGTGTCAGGCGCGCTTGTGGCCATGGATCCGCAAACGGGTCGTGTGCTTGCAATGGTCGGCGGCTTTTCTTTTGATCTGTCAAAATTTAATCGCGCTACACAAGCGCAACGCCAACCCGGCTCCTCTTTCAAGCCCTTCGTATATGCAGCGGCCATCGACAATGGGTATACGCCATCTGATCTCGTTCTCGATGCGCCGATTGAAATTGATCTTGGTCCCGGCCAATCGATCTGGAAGCCAGAAAATTTCGATAAGCAGTCGCATGGTCTAAGAACATTGCGCTATGGGATTGAGCATTCCAAAAACCAAATGACCGTGCGTCTTGCGCAAGATATCGGCATGCCGCTGATTGCGGATTACGGAAAAAGATTTGGTCTTTACAATAATCTTTTGCCCGTGCTCGCGATGTCACTCGGTGCTGGTGAAACAACAGTGCTCAAGGTTACTAGCGGCTATTCAATGTTTGTGAATGGTGGCAAGCATATCACGCCCACTTTGGTCGATCGTATTCAAGACCGCTGGGGCAAAACGATTTTCCGTCATGATGATCGCCCCTGCCCCGATTGTTCGATTGAGAAGTGGGCTGAACAAACGGAGCCGAAAATACCTGACACGCGCGAGCAGATTATCGATCCGCTCACAGCCTATCAGGTTACTTCTATTCTTGAAGGTGTTGTCGTGCGAGGAGGAACGGGTGGATCGGTCGCAGCCGTCGGCAAACCCCTTGCCGGAAAGACCGGAACAACCAACGATGCAAAAGATCTTTGGTTCGTGGGCTTCTCGCCCGATCTCGCTGTCGGCGTTTACATGGGCTATGACAAACCAAAATCACTCGGCAGTCAGGCACAGGCGTCGCAATTCGCGGCACCGATCTTTCGCGACTTTATGAAACTCGCTCTCGCCGACAAACCCGCTACACCCTTCCGCGTGCCCGCCGGTATCAAGCTTGTGAGCATTAATGTCGAGACGGGATTACGCGCGCAGCCTGGCGAAAAGGGCACGATGATTGAGGCTTACAAACCCGGCACTGAACCCGCTGAAAGCGATACGGGCGATATGCTGAGCACGCAAAGTCTGTTCACGCCCTCACCCGACGTGGAACGTGCGGTGGGCACTGGCACAGGTGGTGTTTACTGAGGCCCAAAGCCAATTGTCTTTACAAATCCGCGACACGCTTGTAACCGTGCCGCCCTTAGAGAAAGCGGATACAACGCCATGCGCGCTGAGATACAGAATTTGGCCGAAGCCGCCAAGCAGTCCATCGGACTGCTGAGGAGGCATCTTTGACGTCGATACCGCCACGCGACGTCTAGCCGAACTCAACGCGCTTGTTGAAAGCCCTGATCTTTGGAACGATCCTGAAAAAGCGCAAAAGCTGATGCGTGAACGCACCGAGCTTGAAGACTCGCTTGGCGCAATCAACCGGCTTGAAGGTGATTTGCGTGATGCGGAAGATCTCATTGAGATGGGAGAGTCCGAAGGCGATCAGTCCATCGTCACCGAAGCGGAAGAGTCAATCCGTTCACTTCAAGCGGAAGCTGCTCGCCGTCAGATTGAATCGTTGCTCTCCGGCGAAGCCGATCAGAACGACACCTATCTTGAAATCCATTCGGGCGCGGGCGGCACGGAGAGTCAGGACTGGGCGCGCATGCTCATGCGCATGTATACGCGCTGGGCGGAACGCCGGAAATTCAAAGTCGATGTTATGGATCTCTCCGACGGTGAAGAAGCGGGTATCAAAGGCGCAACGCTTCTGATCAAAGGCCATAATGCCTATGGCTGGTTAAAGACTGAATCGGGTGTTCATCGTCTTGTGCGCATTTCGCCCTTCGATTCAAACGCGCGGCGGCATACAAGTTTTGCGTCTATCGGCGTCTTCCCCGTGATTGATGACCGCATCAATATCGAGGTCAAAGAATCTGATTGCCGTATTGATACGTATCGTTCATCGGGCGCTGGCGGCCAGCACGTGAATACAACAGACTCCGCTGTCCGTATCACGCATATTCCGTCAGGCATTGTCGTGGCGTGTCAGCAAGAACGCTCGCAACATAAGAACCGTGCAACCGCTTGGAATATGTTGCGCGCGCGTCTTTATGAGGCTGAACTCAAAAAGCGCGAAGATAAAGCGATGGCGGATCAGGCCGCTAAAACCGATGTGGGTTGGGGCCACCAAATCCGCTCCTACGTGCTCCAACCCTATCAGCTCGTCAAAGACCTCCGCACCGGCGTGACATCAAGCGCTCCGGGCGATGTACTTGATGGCGATCTTGATAACTATATGCAAGCAGCCCTCGCCCAACGCGTCTATGGCGGCGAAGTTGACGTCGAAGACATCGACTAAACGATTAAATAGATTGAGCGGCCTTTAAAACCTCTTCGGCATGCCCATCAACTTTGACCTTTGTCCAGAGCGCCGCAATCTTACCTTTGCCATCAATCAAAAAGGTCGAACGTTCAACGCCCATATATTTGCGGCCATACATGCTCTTCTCTACCCAAACGCCATAATCGGAAAGCATGGCTTTGGTCTCATCAGAGGCAAGCGGAAAATCGAGATCATATTTGTCTTTGAATTTATCGTGGCTCTTAGGGCTATCAGGCGAAACGCCGATGATTACGGCACCGGCCTTCTCAAAAAACTTACGCAACGCGTTGAAGGCGATCGCCTCTTTCGTGCAGCCTGACGTGTCGTCTTTTGGATAAAAATAGAGAACAACCTTGCTCCCCTTTAACGCCGATAAGGAAATTTCAGACCCCCCATCGCCCGGAAGTGTAAAATCGGGAGCCTTATCACCAACGGCGAGCTGCTTAGTCATGACGGTTTCCTTTCATCGAATCATTCCTGATAGGTAAACTACGCGCCATGTATCCACCCAGATTGCGTTTTTCGATGCAAAATTATGTGCTAGGCCGGTCCAGAGCCAGACAGCTTCCATTCATGCAAAAGCCCATATGCCCATAACCGTTATGAGATGTGAATCGATATGACGGAAACTCCGACCCCACAGGAGCCCCCCCATCGTGATGAGCCCCTTGAGGCTGCATCGCGTGATAGCGTCGTGCTGCCTGCGGCCAGGGCAAAACGACATTGGAGTTTTCATCTCTCGATGCGCGGTATCGGCCTTGTTGCCGAAATTGTTGGCATAGGGCTCTTGGTTATTGGTCTTATTGCCGGTTTCGGTTTGTGGACACTTTCAAGTGGACCGATCAATTCAGAATTCATCACACGCCAAATCGCGGCCGGAATCGAAAGTAGACTTCCTCGGGGTTATGCCGTTTCGCTCTCGAGCGCCGAGATCAGCGAAGTGGTCGGCGGGCTCCATCTCCATGTCGATGGATTTGTTGTTCGCGATGACACTGGAAAATCAGTAATTGTCGCGCCGCGCGCCGAGATCGGCTTTGATGGTTTATCGCTTCTCTTTGGCCGTCTGACACCGCGCGACATTGATCTTTCGGGATTGCTGATCGCCGTCACCATCAAACCGGATGGTACGGTCGCTGTTTCGGAAGATCTGATTGAGGCTGCGGAAGCTGTAGAACAACCTAAAGAGCTTCAACAGGTTGAACCCACTGATCAAGCGCAAGCGCCTCTTGCCATCGGTGCGTTTATCGATGCCCTATCGATGCGGCAAAGCCCGCTTGGTATTCTTGAAAAAGCAACACTGCACAACGGCATCTTGCGTATTGATGATCAGCGGCGCGGACGATCGCTGCGTTACCGCAATCTCAATCTCACATTTGAACGCATAAAGGATGACCAAATTGAACTCAATCTTGGGGCAGATTCCGATAATGGTCCCTGGCGCGTTCAAGCATCGCTAAAGGGAAAAGCTGACGAATCCCGACAATTAAATCTGAAAACGTCTGATCTTCGCGTTTCAGAAATTCTCGGCTTTGCCGAAAGAGGAAGTATTCCCCTTCGCACTGACATGCCTCTGTCCCTCGATCTCTCAATCGATGTTGATAACAAAAGTCAGCTAACGGGATTGAAGGGAGCCATCAAAGGCGGACGAGCAACAATCATTCTTGATGACCCACGCGCTCCTCCCATTCGCGTCGATGAAGTTAAAGGCGAGTTTGCGCTTTCCGATGATTCATCACGCATTGTTATACCCCTCATTGAATTTGCGAGCGCCGAAACCCATTGGCGTATTAGTGGCGAAGTGCGTTTGCCGCAGATAGCAGCAGATGGATGGGATTTCGTTTTGCGTAGCGGTGGCGCGACGATGATGGGCGACGGCTCCGGGCGCGCGCCAATATCTATCGATCGCTTTTCATTAAGCGGCACGATCATCGCGGGGTTTAAGGCAACAAGGATTGATGCTCTCGAAATTATTGGTCCCGATTTGAATTTAACGGGCAATGCTCTAATCGGCGCCGCCGAGGGTCGAGATGGCTTTCGCCTTTTTCTCAACGCAAAAAACTCCTTGAGCCTCAATGTGCTTGCTTTTTGGCCGAGCTTTCTTGTTCCCGAAGTACGGTCTTATCTTGGTCAATCAATCGAAGCCGGTATGATGAGCGAAGCGCGTTACGCGCTCGATCTTGATCCGGAAGGCCTCGCAGCTGCATTAACGGGTAAGCCCATTCCCGATAAAGCCGTGGCGCTTGATATAGCATTTAACGATGGCGTTATGCGCGTCGATAAAGGTTTACCGCGATTGATCAATATGAAAGGTCGCGTGCGCGCCACTGGTAAAACGGTGGGGATCGATATTGATCGCGGCCAACTCGAATTGCCAGAAGGCCGCAGGCTCGACGTGCCCTCGGGCACCTATCGCGTGCCCAATACCGATATTGTTCCAGCACCCGCCGATGTCGCTTTTCGCCTGCAAGGGGGGGCAGCAGAATTCGCAACCGCGATGCAGGCGGAGATGTTGAAATCTGTGACAGCACCTTCGCTCGATCCCAAGCAAACGAGCGGCACGATGCAGATGGATGTTAAACTCCATTTTCCGCAAAAGCCTGACTTGAAACCACAAGAGATCGAGCTCAGCGCTGAGGGCGTTTTCCAAAATTTCCATACGGATCACGCCTTCGGTCGTGAGCCGCTTGAAAATGGCTCGGTGCGGATCAAAGCCAATGGCGACGGCTTGTTGATCAATGGCGAAGGCTTACTCGCCGGAGCACCGTCACAGTTTGAGGTAAAACAAGCAAAAAATTCACCAACACAAGATGCCACTGTGTCGATGATCATTGATGACGCGCTACGCGAAAAAAAGCAGATGCGTACGCAAAATCTTCTTAATGGCCCCGTTACTCTATCATTGAAACTCACCGGTATTGGCGGACAAAAAATCAAAGGCACGGGCGACCTTGATTTTCAGAAAGCGTCGGTCGCGGGTTTGATTCCGGGATGGACCCGACCTGCAGGAAAGCCGGGGAAAGCAACATTCTCATTTTCGCTCCTTCCCGATCAATCCATTAAACTGAGTGATCTCGTTTTCGATGATCCGTCGATTTCGTTTAAAGGGAGCGCTGAAATCGCACCTGAGGGCGATCTCAAGTCTGTATCGCTTTTGCAATTGCGCGT
>RFXE01000390.1 GCA_009921785.1 Alphaproteobacteria bacterium | reverse complement strand
CCATGTAGCCTGCACCTTGCAGCGCAACATCGAGGCTGCCGCCCGTTTGCTTTAGGCCACCTTGTTCAACGGAGCGACGCATGGAAATCGCCATAACGCCCTTACCGACTTCTGCTCCTGGACGCTTTGCCGTGCTTTCCCCCATGAAATCTGCAAATTGAGCCATCGACTTCTTAAAGCCGGTCGTGCTCGCATTCGCGAGGTTGTTTGAGATCGCGTTGAGCTGTTTGGAGGCAGCGGTTAATCCGGTCAGCGGCGTACGAAGCATGGTTAATCCTGATTTCAGCAGTCACAACGCGCCTGTTTGCAGACGCAATAATCCGAAGCTGTTTCAGCAAGTCTCATGCCATCAGGGGGACATTTCTCTTGCTCTTCAGGAATTGCCGTCTCAAAAACCTGCCGTTAAAGTCCGGCCGCTTTTTGCAGGTAAGCTTTTTGTAAGTGAGTGTGCGTCATGATCAGCCCCAAATTGTTGCAAGGCTTCAAAGCGAAGTCGCGGCAGATCGTTCCGGTTCCGACCCCGATCGCTGATGTGCGGGCCGAGCTCATTGCCCTCATCGATGATTATTGGCGGTTTTACTGCAATCCGAATGATTACTCCTATCTCGAAACACGGTTTGATCCGCGCAGTGGTGAGGCCTATGAGGTCCATGTACCCGGCCGATGGCGCCATGCTCACAACATTGTTGAGCGTCGCGACGGCATGACCGTGATTTCAATTGAGTGGCAAGGGCGCTTTCTGCCTTTGACGCGGAAAGGCGATCAGGAGATTGTTTTGAGTGTTGCAACGCATGAAGTGGTTGAACAGATCTTGGCCGAGATCAAACATGCCGTGAAGATCGGTAAGCTTGATCAATGGCTTTTGCGCGAATTGCCTCCACCCGTTTAGTTTTCGTCCATCCAGTGACGTAATTGGCCTATGGCTGCCTTTTTGATTTGAGAAACGCGTCCAATGGAAATGGATAAGGTCTCGGCAATTTCTTCGAGATTCATTTCTTCAACATAATAAAGCTGCAAAACCATCGCGTCGCGCTCGTTGAGTTTTTTGAGATTTGCAGCGAGCCTCTCGCGTAGTTCTCCACTGAGTAGCGCATGTTCGGGCGTTGGCCGTTCATCGGCAAACCAAGCCGAGTGATCATCATAAATTTCGTCGAGTGACTTATCTGCGGTCTTTGCAATTTGACCGTGCCAGACTTGTAATTCAGGAACACCTATCCCAAGTTTTTCCGCAATCAAGCTTTGATCATCTGAATCTTTGTTTTCAGTGATAAGATCCCGACGTGCTTGAGCAATCCGATCACGACGTTGAACGGCTGTGCGAGTCAGAGTGAGATTGTTTCTGACATGATCGACCAGCGCTCCGCGCACGCGGATCGATGCATAGGCACCGAACGTGGCTTCGCCTGTATCTTGAAACCGCTGTGCCGCTTCAACAAGCGCCGTCATTCCAATTTGAATGAGATCGTCAATATCGAGAAGATCGCGGACGCGGCCATGAAT
>RFXE01000389.1 GCA_009921785.1 Alphaproteobacteria bacterium | reverse complement strand
GATGCGGCCTGCACCAAATTTAACAGCGGTCGGATAATTCCAGTTGGCGGTGGGAGATTGAGTCATCGGTATGCCTTATCTATTTTCGAATAAATCAAAGTGAACGAAGGTGATAGCTCTTCGCGCGTGTCACCATATCGTAGCCAATCGCGGAGAGGCTTACGCCGCGTCCTGTATCTTTCACACCCGTCCATGCGAGCGCGGGATCAAGATAATCGCAGCGATTCATAAACACGGTGCCCGTTTCAATATCGCGGCCCAAACGCTGCGCTGCGGCTTCATCTTGTGTCCAAATGGCAGCAGTTAGCCCATAAGGACTATCATTCATGAGACGCACCGCTTCCGCATCATCCTTGATCTTCATAATACCGACAACAGGTCCGAAATTTTCTTCACGCATCAAGGCCATTGAATGATCAACATTCGTAAGCACCTGCGGCATCAAATAAGGGCCCTCATTTTTATCAAGCGGGAAGAGCGACGCATCGATATGCGCTTTTGCACCCTTCGCAAGCGCTTCTTTAATCTGAGTACGCACGACATCGGCACCTTTTGCTGTCGCAAGCGGGCCGAGTGTTACGCTCTCATCAAGCGGATTTCCCATTTTGTAGGTTTTTGTCAGCGCCACAAATCCATCAACGAAGCGGTCATAAAGACTTTCATGCACATAAATGCGCTCAATGCCGCAGCAGGACTGGCCTGAGTTGAAGAAAACACCATCAACTAGATTTTCAACCGCATGATCGAAGTTTGCATCCGCCCGCACATAAGCGGGATCCTTGCCGCCAAGTTCAAGGCCGAGGGTTGTGAACGTGCCCGCTGCCGCCCTCTCAATCGCGCGGCCCCCGGCAACAGAGCCCGTAAACACACAATGATCAACCGCATGCGATGACAAAATTTTTGCCGTATCATCATGCGTCAACACAATGTTTGTGAAGAGACCTTTGGGTAGCTGCGCGGCCTCCATAGCTTTCGCGAACCGTTCGCCCACGAGCAGCGTTTGCGCGGCATGTTTCAAGATCACCGCATTGCCCGCAACAAGCGCGGGAACAATTGAATTGACCGCGGTAAGATAGGGATAGTTCCACGGCGCGATCACAAACACCACACCGGCGGGTGCCTTTTCAATAAAGCGCGTGAAGCCGTCTTTCTTTTGCGGAACATGCGGCGCCAAAGATTCTGGAGCAATTTTAATCATGTGCCGCGCGCGTTCTTCGAAGCCGCGGAACTCACCGCCCCATTTCACGGGCCGCCCCATTTGAATAGCGAGTTCAGGTACAGCGTCCTGATTCATTGTCATCATCGCATCGACAAAGGCTGTGAGTTTGGCCATACGTTCAGCGAGCGGTACATCACGCCAAATCTTTTGCGCCGCGCGGGCGTCTTTTAAAACGCGCTCAATTTCAGATTGTGAGGCGCTTGGACGACGTGCCACTTCGCGGCCATCGATGGGAGAAATACAGATAATGTCGGTCATGAATGATGTTCTCAGATGGTAGAGCTTAGGGATTAGGGCGA
The DNA here is from genome assembly GCA_009921785.1 of Alphaproteobacteria bacterium. GTDB lineage: Bacteria > Pseudomonadota > Alphaproteobacteria > Rhizobiales > Beijerinckiaceae > CAIUPE01. The sequence continues at coordinate 11 of RFXE01000389.1, read as the reverse complement.
AGGGTGTAGGG
>RFXE01000388.1 GCA_009921785.1 Alphaproteobacteria bacterium | reverse complement strand
TCTTGATCTTTATGGGTATCCTTATGTTCATGAGGAATTTCGCTTTCATATGACGCTGACCAACTCGCTTCATATTGAGGATCGCGAGCCGGTTTTGAATTGTTTGCAAGCGATGTTTGACGCGCAGATTGAGAACAAAGCAGTTCCGATCAATCGGCTTTGTGTATTTCGCCAGGATGATTCAGAATCGCAATTCCGTATCATCTATTCCGTCGATTTCGAATGATACTAAGCGGTCCGTATAGCCTCAATGACGGTATCGATCACGTCAAGGGGATCTGTCTCATTGATAATCTCAATCACGCGCGCCGTGGTTGCTCTAATTGGCGCTTCGCGCTTCAAGCGCAAAAGTATGTCATCCGCAGATTCTCGTCCACGCCGCGCGATACGTTCAGCCAGAAGTTCCGGCCGACATTTAACGGAAATCACCGTGATGCGCGCTTCAAGCGCTTCGGCCTCCGCAATCACGCCACGCGATACATTGATGATCGCGGTAGCGCCCGAATTCACCGCTTCAAGGCTTGTTTTAGTCAATCCATAGAAGAGTCCGTGGGCGCCCCAATGCAAGGCGAATTGCCCAGCGCGCCGCGCGGCATCAAAGGTCGCCACATCAAGCGTGTCATGATCTTCGGCGTCCGCTTGCGCTTCTCGAGTGATCACGCGACGGGGAAAAATAAAGCGCGGATCATTAGCGAGGCGTGTGCGGGCGAGACCAATCAACGTGTCTTTGCCACTTCCCGATGGACCAACGACAAGCACGAGCGCGCCTTTTTTAATTTCTGAATTTTGTGAGGATGTATCAATCATGGCACAAGAAAAACTTGGGACTACACCGTTCATTCATCCGACCGCTAAAGTCGCGCGTTCGACCTTGGGGCGTTACACGGAAATTGGCGAGCGAACTCATTTTGTTGAATCGACCCTCGATGATTACTCCTACGTCGTCAATGATAGTAATGTCATTTATACGACAATCGGCAAATTCTGTTCGGTTGCGGCGATGACACGTATCAATCCGGGCAATCACCCGATGCATCGCGTTTCGCAATCACACTTTACATATCGCGCGAGCGCGTATTTTGAAGGTGAAGGAGATGACGAAGCTTTTTTTGAGTGGCGGAGAGCGCATCCGGTTGTGATCGGACATGATGTCTGGATTGGCCACGGCGCAATTATTCTCCCCGGACGCACAATTGGTAATGGTGCCGTCGTCGCTGCGGGCGCCGTCGTTACTAAAGATGTCGAGCCCTATGCCATTGTTGGCGGGACGCCGGCTAAGAAAATCAAAAGCCGCTTTCCGGACTCAGTTATTGCAGATCTTGAGCGCCTTGGCTGGTGGGATTGGAGCCATGATCGGCTCCATTCTGCGCTGCAGGATTTCAGATCTTTAAGTGTTCGGGAATTTATCGAGAAATATGGCAATCAGTAGTTTTTTGATCGAGATTGATCGAGACGTTGTAATATTTCGCCGCGAAACTAACGAAATAAAAAAGGGCGCTTTGTGAAGCGCCCTGATCTTTTATTCTGTCAGATCATCACAATTGGATGACA
>RFXE01000387.1 GCA_009921785.1 Alphaproteobacteria bacterium | reverse complement strand
CGGCGTACCTCGTTCTCCCCGAGGGACGCGACTTAAAGCAACGACGGAGCGGGCTTTTTTGGTCTCTCTTTGCCCTCCAAAGGCAGAGAACCCGAAGAGGCTTGTCCATCCTTGCCAGGCGTGCGGAAGGAACTCCTTCCAATCCACGGCAGCAACTGCGGCTTTGATATTGAACCTCGCGTTTCCAACGCGTCGGGGTTTTTCATCATCAGTCGGGGCTATCTGGAACCAGAAGCGCTTGTCGCTTCGCACAGGGGGAGTTCGTGCCATGACCGCACGTATTCGTGAATTTTTGCGCACCCGACGTGAGGATGGTCCTTGCGTTGTTGTCGATCTTGATGTCGTCCGCGACAATTACAACGCGTTCGCGCGTTCGCTGCCTGATACGCGCGTGTTCTATGCCGTGAAGGCCAATCCCGATCCGGCAATTCTTCGTTTGCTGGCCTCGCTCGGCTCCTGCTTCGATACGGCCTCTGTCGCCGAAGTCGAAATGGCGCTCGCTGCTGGCGCAACGGCTGATCGTATCTCCTTCGGCAACACGATCAAGAAAGAGCGCGATATCGAAACCGCGTTCATGCTCGGTGTTCGTCTCTTCGCTGTCGACTGCAAAGCCGAAGTTGAAAAGATCGCTCGTGTTGCGCCTGAGTCGCGCGTGTTCTGCCGCATTCTTTGTGATGGTGCTGGTGCTGAATGGCCGCTCTCGCGTAAATTTGGCTGCGTGCCTGAAATGGCAACGGATGTGCTTGAACACGCACATCGTTTGGGTCTCGAAGCCTATGGCGTGTCATTCCATGTGGGTTCGCAACAGGGCAATGTCGACGCGTGGGATCAAGCGCTTTCATCAGCTTCGTCTATTTTCAAAGAATGCGCCGAGCGCGGCATGCATCTCTCGATGGTCAATCTCGGCGGTGGTTTCCCGACGCGTTATCTCAAGCCCGTTCCCGGCGTTGAGAGTTATGGCGATGCGATCTATCGCGGTCTCGTAAAGCATTTCGGCAATCAGATGCCGGAAACAATCATTGAGCCCGGTCGGGGCATGGTTGGTAATGCGGGGATCATTGAAGCGGAAGTCGTTCTGATTTCGAAGAAGTCGGAAGAAGACGATGTGCGTTGGGTCTATCTCGGCATCGGTAAATTCGGCGGTCTCGCCGAGACGATGGATGAAGCAATTCGTTACCCCATTCGTACACGTCATGATGGCGCGGAAACAGCGCCCTGCGTATTGGCGGGCCCAACCTGCGACTCTGCTGATGTGTTGTATGAAAAGCTGCCTTATCTTTTGCCCGTCTCACTCGAGATTGGTGACAAAGTGTTGATTGAAGGTACAGGCGCTTACACGACAACTTATTCGGCTGTCGCGTTTAACGGCTTCCCGCCATTGCGCTCCTACACCATTTAATCGCGTCTTCGCGTATTTTAATCCTTGAGGCCCGGTAAGCCGGTCCTCTGTTTCTCACGTCACTTATCGACCTTTGAAACGCTTCTGTGTCGCGATGATGCAGAAGGAAGGAGTTCACCCATGATTACGATCCGTACAGAATCTGCGCGCGATGTGAAGG
>RFXE01000386.1 GCA_009921785.1 Alphaproteobacteria bacterium | reverse complement strand
TGGCATGAACGCTTCTGACTCAGGGCTTGCACTCATACCCTTCATGGTCGGTACCGTGGTGGGTGCGACGCTCGCAGGGCAAACCATGGGTCGCATCACACATTACAAACGCTTGCCACTCGCGGGCACTTTGATTGCTGCGGTTGCCGCACTCGCCATCGCCTTTTATCAAAACCGCATGTCAATTGTGGAGCTTGAAGCGCTCTTCACCGTGATTGCGATCGGTCTTGGTACCGTATTACCAACAACAACAGTTGCCATTCAAAATGCAGTCAAGCCACATCAATTAGGAACAGCGACAGGTGTGATGAATTTTTTTCGCCAATTGGGTAGTGCGCTCTTAGTGGCAGTGTTTGGTGCAATCTTGTTGAATGCCGGGCAGAATACACCGAGCACCGCGGCTGAAGCGGGTGATCGTTTCTTTGTGATGTTTTTAGCAACTGCAATTGGCTTTGGCATTTCTTTTGTGGCGCTGCTCTTTATGGAAGAAAAGCCCTTGCGCTCTTCCGCCAAACAGGCGGCCGAAGCGGTTATCGTCGATTAAGAGTTCAGCCGTTTCTCATAATTAATAGGCCAATCTCGGCGAAGCGCTGTGCGAGCGGCGCGATCTCTGCTGCATTCTTTCCCGCAGCGTTGCCAAGACGCGCGCGCTCGGCGATTCCCACAAAAATCACAGCAAAGCGGAATAGCGCAAAAGCAATATGGAACGGCATGAGGGGCGATTTGTCTTTGGCGTGATTCATATAGGCGTTAACAAATGCTTCCTTTGTTGGAATGCCAAGATTTTCAAAATCAAGTCCGGCAATGCCGCCATAGTCTTTCGGTGTTGTGTGCCACGCCATTGCTGCAAAGCCGAGATCGGCCAAGGGATGACCCAAAGTAGACAATTCCCAATCGAGTATTCCGATGACACGCGGTTCTGTGGGGTGAACCATCAGATTGCCCATGCGATAATCGCCATGAACAATCGAAACGATCCCGTCATCAGATGGTAATGCGCGTCCAAGCGCTTCGATCAAATGATCAAGCGCCGGAATGGAAGGGACACTCGATTCGTCCCATTGCTTTGACCAGCGCCCGAGTTGACGCTCGAAATAATTTCCCGGCCTTCCGAAGTCGGAAAGTCCGATATCATTTGGATCAACCGCATGAAGCTTTGCCAGCGTTTCAGCCATGGATTGATAAAGCGCCGCGCGCTCGTCACGCGTTAATTCTGGCAAGGCTGTATCATGAAACACGCGCCCCTCGATCCGCTCCATCACATAAAAGGGCGTACCGAGGATTTCAGGATCAGCACAATAGTGTAGCGGCGCGGGTACCGGAATATCGGTTTTAGAAAGCGCTTGTAACACACGGTATTCGCGATCCACCGCATGCGCGCCTTTTACGATCGGTCCATGCGGTTGCTTGCGCAGAACGAGGCGTTGTGTGCCGACAGTGATGAAAAATGTCGGATTGGATTGCCCACCACCGATAGGCTCCATCGCGCCAAGCGCCGCGCCAAACTGCTGGTGCATATAGGCATCAAGCGCGGCACGCGTCTGGGCTTCCGACATGAT
>RFXE01000385.1 GCA_009921785.1 Alphaproteobacteria bacterium | reverse complement strand
GCGTGCTTCAGCAATCCAATAGGCTGCACGAATGCGTCCGGCTTCAATCGTCGCTTTCTTCTCGGAGTCGCTGAAGAAATTTTCCGCGCGCGCGGCATCGCCTGAAAGATCTAGCGTGAACATGCCCGACATAAAGGCCGCGTCTGCAAGCGCTGCGGCATTCATACCCGGACGCGGTTTTAAGAGATCGAGAATGAGATCAAGCTTTCGCGTTTCAACGAGACGACGCGCCAGAACGCGGCGCTCGGTCCACCACTCATCGGGACGCGGAGGTGTTTGATCTTTCGGAAACCGTGAAAGCGCCTCATAGGCCTCTTCCAAACGATCTGCACGACGCAAAAATTGTGCTTGTGAGAGAATATATCCCGGTTCCGCCTTGAGAGAGGTTGACGCGCTTTTCAAAAGCTTCTCGGCATCCGCATCACGTTTGCCGATGGCGATACGAATTTTAGCGAGCGTCAAAACTGGTCCTTGCGCCTTCTCTGCGGCGCGCAATGCAGCGGCCCAATTTTCTTGCGCGATCATCGTTTCAACGCGTTCGCGGTGATCGCCCGTAGTGAGTGCCTCGTCAAAACGTTCGAGAATATTGTTTTCAAGCTCAGAGCTGAACGGATCTTCACGCCATGCTTTCCGGATCGTGTCGGAGGCCTCTTTCACACGCCCTTCATCTTGCAAGGCAAGCGCTTTGAGATAGCGGCCTGTCGGCGTGAGTGGTTGTTGGACAACGAGGAAAGATAGGATTTCAGGCGTTGTATGCTTGTCTCTGTAAAGCGCCTCTTCCCCTTTCCGGCGAATAAAGGCCACCGTCGGCCAATCGCGATAGTGCGAGAGGAAAGCGGCAATTCGATCAAAGCCCGCTTTTTCCGGATTGGTCCGAAGCGCGACCCATTCCGCAACAAGCCGCGCGAGCGGATCATTTAATGCGAGCGCTGCCACATCCCCCGCCGCTAAATCTTCATTGCGATAAGCAGCGATTGCCGCACTTAGGGCTTTTGAAAGCTCGGCTGGAGGGCGGATATTGTCAGGAAGATCCGCAAAGGCCGGGAGGCTTCGGAAAGGCCAAGCGGCACAAGCGCCCAAAACCGTCCCGAGAAATGCCCGTCTGCCGATCACTTACGCCTCCGCCACACAAAATCGACACCGCACCGCTCTTGCGCGATTCTTTCGGGATCTGCCAATCCTCAAGGCCTATGATTGAAGAATGCGGCGAGCCGATGGCCGTTGACAAAGGCCAGCACCCCTTCCGTTTAGAGGCGGAAACGGCTATGTCTTCCCTCCGGTTTTTTCAAAAAACCAATAAAGAAAATCTGTTTTCCGGAGTCTCTCTTTATGTCACGCGCTGTTTTCAAGGGATCAATCCCTGCCCTCGTCACGCCTTTCAAGAATGGCGCTTTTGATGAAGAGAGCTTTCGTAACCATGTCTCATGGCAAATCGCCGAAGGTTCAACAGGACTCGTGCCCGTCGGTACGACCGGTGAAAGCCCGACGCTCTCACATGACGAACATAAGCGCGTTGTTGAAGCCTGCATTTCGGAAGCCAAAGGCCGCGTGCCCGTGAT
>RFXE01000384.1 GCA_009921785.1 Alphaproteobacteria bacterium | reverse complement strand
CGATGCGGATACACCTCCCGAGTGAGAGCCGCCACGCACCACATTAGGCGCCCCCAAAATAGTCGCCATGCCATGTTTTTGCGCAGCGGTTGCGGCTTCTACGGTGGTCGGAAATTCGGAAATCACCGCACCCGCCTCACGCCCAAGAACGACATCATCCTCCGTCGTATCATCATGCGTGGCAATCGGGATTTGGCGCGCGCCAAACATCTCGACGATGATTGGCCAATTCTTTTCAAAATTCTTAGGACCGATATCCATACGCAAGGCAACGTCGGCATCATGCTGTTCTTCGGTCTTTTCCCCTGAGCCAATATTATAGCGCTTGAGATCCTCGAGATTACGCCACTGTCTTTTGCCAGGCGTATGATCCATCAGCGAGACCAATTTGATCAAAGGGTGAGCCGCATAGGGTTCAACATCGGATACCAATTCGTCACCGGTCAATTCGCACCGGATATGGATTGCATGATCAATGCGGAAAAGTTTTTTGTCTTGGCCTTCTGCAACGGCGTCAATCACTTTGGCAAAGATCTCGCGGCGATAATCTTTTTGACCATAGATCGAACCAGCACAGATTGAATCATAAACGGTCGTCACACCGGCCGCGACCATCTGCGCGTCATGCGCAAGAGCGGCAGAAAGACCATTGGGCCAAAACACACCCGGACGCGGCACAAAATGCTTTTCCATATTGTCTGTATGCATTTCAACGATGCCCGGAGCGACAATGTCTCCCTCGACATCAATTGCCGCTGGAAGCGAAGACACACCGCTATCGATGGATTTGATCGCACGCTCGGAGAAGACAATCGTACCTTTGACAACTTTGTCTTCGAGGACAAGCGTTGCATTCGTCAATATGGTTTCATTCGACATATCAGGCAGCCTTTTTAAATTGAGTGAGATCAAGGCGTCGCGTCGCAACGCGGTCGCGCACATATTCATCGTGGAAGATGCCGATAATCGCGGCGCCGTTTTCACGCGCTTCATTAATGAGGTCGATAACAACATCACGATTTTTGGCGTCGAGCGACGCCGTTGGCTCGTCGAGGAGCAGTATCGAAGCCGGATCGACAAAACACCTTGCGATATTCACACGTTGTTGTTCACCGCCCGAAAATGTGGCGGGCGCCAAATGCCAAAGCCGTTCAGCAAGATTAAGACGTGTCAAAAGGGCGGCGGCTTTCTCACCTGCGGATCTATCATCAAATCCCCGCGCGAGCAGTGGATCTTTCACAATATCGAGCGTCGTGACACGCGGGATGACTCGCAAAAACTGGCTAACATAGCGGATATCTTTCCGCCGCACGTTAAGAATCGCGCGTGGTGTTGCCGTGGCAATATCCACATAATCATTGCCATGACGCACAAAGACATGGCCGCCGCTTGGCTTATAATTGCCATACAGAATGCGCAGGAGCGATGTTTTCCCGACACCGGATTCACCATGGAGAATCAGCGCTTCGCCGGCAGCAACTTCAAATTCGACATCCGAAAAGACAGGCAAGCGAATGCCGCCTTGATTATGCATGATAAAATGCTTGTGAAGCGATTTCA
>RFXE01000383.1 GCA_009921785.1 Alphaproteobacteria bacterium | reverse complement strand
TATGTCGAAGCCTTCACCTTCACGCGCTTCGAGCCTGCGGGCTTTGTGCAAGGCAATGACGCGATCAAGAACGCGACATCGGTTCTCGATTACGTGTTCCGCGAACTCGCGATCTCCTATCTCGGCCGCTCCGATTTAGCCCATGTCGCCCCTGAAGCGATTGGGCATGATGCGCTCGGCCGTGGCGAGAATGAGTCAAAGGCACCGGCGGGTTTTGTGCCAAGCCAAGTCTCGCGCGGTCTCGTGCGCTCCAAGACGGATCGTCTCACCGTGATGGCGGGCGGCACGCCGATGACGCAGCCGAAATCGGTGGGCGCCAATGCGTTAAAGAGCGAGCTTGAACAGGGCTTAGGCATTGCGGCACAGCCGCAAGTGCTGGGTTCGGTCGAAAGCCTCGCCTTCGAAGCCCCCGCGGCAAAGCCTGCCGCCGCCAAGACGCTCGACAAACGCGCGGAAGCACGGATGAAGGGCTATGTCGGCGAAAGCTGCCCCGAATGCGCCAACTTCACCCTCGTGCGGAATGGCACCTGCTTGAAGTGCGACACGTGTGGCTCGACAACGGGATGTTCGTAATCACGGTTACCGATCATCGCGAACCTGCATAGAGCGTAGCGTTCACGTTCAAAAAAATATCCCTCCCCGTGATGGGGAGGGCCAATAAAGACGAAGAGTAAAATTCAGATGGGGCGTATTACGCCTCATCTCGTAAGGGTGAAGTGAGTGTGATCCTTCATCCTGAGGCGCCGCAAAGCGGCACCCTCAAATAATAACAAGGCCCGCGTTGTGTTCCGGCCTTTGTGTTGTCAGTTCAGATGTTCGGTGCGTGAGGCGTGGTTCGAGACGCATCGCCCAAGCGATGCTCCTCACCATGAGGTTGTTATCATGTCCTCATCCTTAGGCGGACGCGGAGGTCCGGTAACCTGCGTCATTAAATACAGAGCCATTTCAAAATGAATTCAGGTCAAAAATTTATCACAATCATTATCGCATTCGTATTCATAGTTACCGCGCCCACCGCAAAGGCAGTAATTATTGACATGCCGCAATATAAAAACGATTTGCTAATTGACGAACGCGACATCATTCAACCGCTATTGAGAGCTGGTATTACACCTGAATCAACTTCTTCGTCAGGCGAGTTTATAATAGGTTGTCGACACGGAACCATTTCAAACTTCTCCTTTAATGTAATTCTTAGAAGCGCGTTGGATAAAGAAACTGTCGACTACGCGTGGAGAGATGTAAAAACTTTTATCGGTATTCGAACAAGTAGCCGAAATTCAGAAGAATTAAATACGCTACGTAGTGGACTTGTAATCAAAAAATATTTGAAAATTACGGAGCCGACATTAACAGTAACACAAGAATTTACACCAACTGAGATTAGTGATACCGGAACCGTTTTCTTAGGCAGCTACGTGGATGAATCATTTCTACAAGCGGTAATAGAAGGAGATGAAATAGTAATTGCGAAAAAATTTCCTGCCGATAATCAATATATAGAAAGCTGGGTAACGTCGTATACCGTCGTTCCAAATTATATTGCACGCTTTATGAATT
>RFXE01000382.1 GCA_009921785.1 Alphaproteobacteria bacterium | reverse complement strand
CGTGGGGGCTGTGATAGTCGGCGCTGTATCGCCATAGGTGACGCCCGACGTGCTAAGCGCAAAGCCCGATAAAGTGGGATTGACCGCCGCAACGGAGAGGGTCGCAGTTGCCGTTGTTAAGGCGTAATTGCCACTCGCCGCTTGCGAGGCGGTAAATGTGACCGAGCCAACACCAGTAATCGCGATGACGCCCGTCGCACTATTGATTGTCGCTACATTTGTGTTGCTTGAAGAATAGGTAATTCCACCCGCACTGTTTGACGTGGCCGTTAAGACCGGCGTCGAATTTCCATAGGTGATGCTTGACGGGTTGAGTGACAACGCAAGCGATGAGGCGCCGGTTGTCACAGTCAAGGACGCTGTTGCCGTGGTGCTGGCATAATAGCCATTTGCCGCTTGCGTGACGGTAATTGTTGTTGTTCCTGTGCCGACAATGGTGAGCGCTGAGCCAGAAACGGTTGCAACAGCGGTGTTGCTCGATGAATAGGTGAAGCCGCCGGAACTATTGGATGTCGGCGCAATGATCAGGGGGGCTTGAGCACCATAGGCGGCTGTCGTTGCGCTCAACCCATAGCCGGTAAGCGTGGGTGTGATCCCCAAAACGGTGAGAGACGCGGTTGAGCTTGCGCTCGCATAATTCCCGTTGGCAGCTTGGGATGCCGTAAATGTTGTTGAACCTACGCCGACAATAGTGATGACGCCGGTTGAGCTATTGATGGTCGCCACGCTTGTATCGCTGGACGTATAGGTGATCGCGCCCGAACTATTGGATGCAGGCGCGGTTATGGTCGGCGTCGTGTCGCCATAGGTCATACTTGACGCACTTAAAGCAAAACCCGTGAGATTAGGATCAGCTGCCGTAACCGTCAGGGTTAGTGTTGCCGTGGCGCTTGTGTAATTGCCGTCGCCTGTTGCTGCCTGTGACGCGGTGATCGTTGTCGTGCCAATTCCGACGAGCGTGAGGGTTGAACCGCTCACCGTGGCAACACTCGTATTGCTTGATGAATATGTGACCGTTCCCGAACTTGTAGACGTGTAGCTCAGCGTCGGGGCCGAGGTGCCATAAGTCACGCTGCTCGAACTCAGTGACAGCGATAGGGTTGGCGTGCCGATTGTCACCGTCAATGAGGTCGTGGCCGTTGCGCTCTCATAATTGCCGCTGGCCGCTTGTGTCGCGGTGATTGTTGTCGTGCCGACACCGACAAGCGTGATGGTTGAGCCGCTAATGGTCGCAACCGCTGTATTGCTTGACGAATAGGTGATGGCACCCGAACTTGCTGACGTTGGCGCCGTGATGGTGGGCGCTCCAGCGCTAAATGCAACACTCGATGAGCTCAGTGCCAAACCTGATAATGTGGGTGTAATCAGGCTAACGGTAAAACTGACCGTGCTGGTGGTTGAGGCAACAGAGTTGTTGGTATCTTTGACGGCAAAGATAACATTGGCCGTGCTATAGGCGCCCGATGGCGTTCCTGTCACAGCGCCGGTTGAGGAATTGAGACTTAACCCTGTCGGCAACGTGCCAGAGCTTACATAATAGGTAAGCGGCGTGTTTCCGCCCGAACCCGTGAGCGGTGTGAAACTTGAAAT
>RFXE01000381.1 GCA_009921785.1 Alphaproteobacteria bacterium | reverse complement strand
TTCATTCATTCGCCTTTCTATGTTTATGCCTATGCCTTTGGCGATTGCCTCGTGAATTCGCTTTATGCTGTTTACGAGAATGCAGCGGAAGGTTTTGCTGAGCGTTATCTTGCCATGTTGGCCGCGGGCGGTACGAAACATCACTCCGAACTTCTTCAACCTTTCGGGCTTGATGCACGTGATCCGGCCTTCTGGCAGGTCGGCTTGTCGCTCATTGAACGGATGATCGCCGAACTCGAAACGATGGACTGAGCGATCTGTCCTGGCGTCTGTTACGTATTAAGAAGCGTAACCGCCGGATGAGTACCATGAGTGAATTTGATCCTGAACGAAATCGCGCGTCTGGTCGCGCTTTGCGCTATGCGCGTGTGGCAACTAATGTTGGTGGTGTAGCTGCGCGGATCATTGGCGGTCGCTTACTCGGTCTTGAGGGCGTTGATGATCGAAACGCCGCAGCGCTTACGTCCGCTCTTGGGGGATTGAAGGGCCCGCTGATGAAGGTTGCGCAATTACTCGCAACTATTCCCGATGCGCTGCCCGCCGATTATGCAACGCAACTGGCGTCGCTACAGAGCCACGCGCCGCCTATGGGTGCAGCTTTTGTGAAGCGGCGCATGCTTGCCGAATTGGGTCCCGAGTGGCGAAAGAATTTCGAAAGCTTTGATCTTCATCCAACTGCGGCCGCGTCACTCGGCCAAGTGCATCGCGCTACGGATCATGACGGGAAAAGCCTTGCCGTCAAATTACAATATCCTGATATGGCCTCTGCGGTAGAAGCTGATCTTTCGCAACTCAATCTTCTATTCTCATTACATCGGCAATTTGATCCGGCAGTTGATACGAAAGAAATCGCAAAAGAAATTGCCGCGCGTATTCGTGAAGAACTCGATTATCGCCGTGAAGCGAAACATGCAGCGCTTTATCAAAACATATTGGCGAATGAAGATCTTGTTCGTGTTCCGAAAATTCGCTCAAACCTCTCAACTGCGCGGCTCCTCACAATGGAGTGGCTCGAGGGTCAAAAAATTCTTGATTACAAACATGCGGATCGCTCGATCAGAAATCATCTCGCAACAGCGATGTTTCGTGCTTGGTGGCATCCCTTCAGTCGCTTTGGAGTTATTCATGGCGATCCCCATCTCGGCAACTACACCGTGTTCGAGAAGGGCGGTGAGGCGGCAGGCATAAATCTTCTTGATTATGGCTGTATTCGTGTTTTCCCAGCCCGCTTTGTAGGCGGCGTTGTTGATCTCTATCGCGGTCTATTGGAAGAGGATCGTGATCGTATAGTTCACGCCTATGAGACATGGGGCTTTCGTGGGCTTAATGCAGAGTTGATTGATATACTCAATCTTTGGGCGCGCTTTATTTATGGGCCGCTTCTCGATGATCGTACACGGACAGTGGCGGATGGATTAAAGCCCGGCGATTACGGCCGCAAAGAAGCCTTTGCCGTTCACAAAGCATTGAAGGAAAAAGGTCCGGTTACGATTCCGCGTGAATTTGTTTTCATGGATCGCGCCGCAATCGGATTGGGCGGTGTGTTTTTGCATCTCGATGCGGAGTTGAATTTCTATCGCCTCTTCAATGA
>RFXE01000039.1 GCA_009921785.1 Alphaproteobacteria bacterium | reverse complement strand
TACCGCCATAATACCGTCATCGCTTTGGACGCGATCAATCACCGCGCCTGTTTCATCGATTAGATAAGCGCGGAATCGCGTGGTGCCCCAATCAATGCCGACAAAAGCGGGTGTGCTCATAATGCGATAAAATCAGATCCAGCCGCCATCGACGACATATTGCTGATTGGTGCAGGCACCGGCTTCATCAGAGGCCAAGAACACTGTGACCTTTGCAAGATCCGCAGGCACGAGTTTGCGCTTCAAACATTGGCGTTGCATCAATTCGGCTTCGCTTTCCGGCGTGAGCCAGAGCGAGATTTGACGCTCGGTCATGATCCAGCCCGGCGCAATCGCCATGCAGCGGATATTGAATTGTCCGAAATCGCGCGCGAGTGAGCGCGTCAAACCGAGCACGGCTGATTTGGCGGCGGTGTAAGCGGCCATGCCGCCTTGGCCAACCATCCATGACGTAGAACCGAAATTCAAAATCACACCGTGATTGGCGGCTTTCATATCTTCAATAACCGCTTGCGCACAGAAGAACTGATGTTTGATGTTGGTGGCAAACCGCTCGTCCCAATATTCGGATGTCACCTCTTCCATTTTGTGGCGCTGGTCATGCGCGGCATTGTTCACAAGCACGGAGATGGGGCCGATGACTTTGCGCGCGCGTGCAATAGAGGCTTTCAGCGCGGGGATGTCGGTGAGATCGCAATGTTCGAAATGAACCGTCCAGCCTTTGGCCGCGCAATCGGCCACAACTTTTTTTGCAGCCTCGGCATTGATATCGATAAAGGCGACTTTCGCCTTTTGACGCGCGAAATGATGGACGATGGATTCGCCGATGCCTGAGCCACCGCCAGTGATCAGCACGCTTTTGCCTTCCAGGTCAGGATAGATAGCGCCTTTGATGTCGGTCATGGATGTTTTCCCATCGTTGAAAGCTTTTACCCCGAGTGATGGCATAGCGCGCTTGGCACTGTAAAGGCGGCGCGCGCGGGGTGCGCCGTCTAAATCCGTTGAAGAGGCAGTCCCGAGCCTTTATGGTCGCGACCCATGACAAAAAGCGCCTTTAATCCGGTTTTTTCCGGCCTGCCCACCACGATTTTCGAAGTCATGTCGAAGCGCGCGCGCGAAACCGGCGCGATCAATCTCGGCCAAGGCTTTCCGGATGGGCCAGGCCCGCGCGATGTGCTCGAAAAAGCGGCCGATGCCGTCATCAATGGCTGGAACCAATATCCGCCCATGCCGGGCCTGACCGAACTCCGCCAGGCGGTCGCCACCCATTACGCCGCGCATCAAGGCGTGACGCTTGATTGGGAGCAGGAGGTGATGATCACGTCCGGCGCGACCGAGGCGATTGCGGGCGCGCTGATGGCGCTCATCCGCCCGGGCGACGAGGTGATTCTCTTCCAGCCCATGTATGACGCCTATCTGCCGCTTGTGTTGCGCGCCGGCGGCGTGCCGCGTTTTGTGCGTCTCGAGCCGCCGCATTGGCGCTTTGACGAGGCGATGCTCGCGCGCGCCTTCAACGACAAGACGCGCGTGGTGTTGTTGAACAATCCATTGAACCCCGCAGCCAGCGTGATGCCGCGCGCCGACCTCGAATTGCTCGGGCGTTTTTGTGACAAGCATGACGCCTATGTGATTTCGGATGAAGTGTGGGAACATGTTGTATTTGATCAACGCGACCATGTTTCGCTGTTGGCGATCGAGGCCTTGCGCCCCCGCACGGTGAAAATCGGGTCAGCCGGAAAGATTTTTTCACTGACGGGATGGAAGGTCGGTTTTTCCTGCGCGGCACCGGAGCTTTTCCGCGTGCTCACCAAAGCGCATCAATTTTTGACCTTCACCACGCCACCGAATTTACAAAGCGCCGTGGCCTATGGGCTCGGCAAAGACCATTCATATTTTACGGGTATGCGCGCGGATTTAGAACGCAGCCGTGATCGCTTTACAAAAGGCTTGATGGATTTGGGCTTCTCGGTGTTGCCGAGTGCGGGCACTTATTTCGTGAATATCGACATCGCGTCTTTGGGCAAAACGGATGATGTCGCGTTCTGCATGCGGCTTGTGAACGAGCATGGTGTGGCGGCGATTCCGGTCTCGGCCTTTTATGCTGAAGACCCCGTCAAAACCGTTGTGCGCTTTTGCTTCGCGAAAGGCGACGCGGTGTTGGATGGGGCGTTGGAAAGGTTGAAGGGGGTGAGGGGTAGATAGCGTAACGCGCTCTTTTATTTCCACCCGTCATGACCGCTCTTGTGGCGGTCATCCACGACTTACTTTTACGCCGCTTGGTTCACCTGAAGTCGTGGATGGTAGGGACAAGCCCTACCATGACGGTGGAGAGCTGGTAAAAAATTATCCGAGATTCAATTCCTTAAAAAAGTCGTTCCCCTTGTCATCGATCACAATGAAGGCCGGGAAGTTTTCGACTTCAATTTTCCAGATCGCTTCCATGCCGAGTTCGGGATATTCCAGCACTTCGACATGTTTGATGCAGTCTTGCGCCAAGCGTGCGGCGGGGCCGCCGATGGAGCCTAAATAGAAGCCGCCATATTTTTTGCACGCTTCGCGCACTTCGGCCGAGCGATTGCCTTTTGCCAGCATCACCATTGAACCGCCCGCCGCTTGGAATTGCGCAACAAAAGAATCCATGCGGCCTGCTGTGGTGGGGCCGAAGGAGCCTGACGCATAACCCGCAGGCGTCTTTGCGGGGCCGGCATAATAGACCGGATGATTTTTGAAATAATCCGGCATGGGTTCTCCACGCTCCAACCGCTCGCGGATTTTTGCATGAGCGGAATCGCGCGCGACAATCATCGTGCCGGTGAGCGAAAGCCGTGTCTTGATCGGATAGGACGAGAGCTTTGCCAGCACGGCCTGCATCGGCTGGTTGAGATCAATATCGACATGATCACCGTCAAAGGCGCTGTCATCAAGCTCGGGCAGATAATGCGACGGATCGGTTTCGAGCTGTTCCAAAAACACGCCGTCTTTGGTGATCTTGCCTTTCGCTTGACGATCAGCCGAGCAGGACACGCCCAAACCGATGGGGAGCGATGCGCCATGGCGCGGCAAGCGGATCACGCGCACATCATGGCAGAAATATTTACCGCCGAATTGCGCGCCGACGCCCAAATTCTGCGTGAGTTTGAAAATCTCTTCTTCCATCTGAAGATCGCGAAAGGCGTGGCCTGCTTCCGAGCCTTGTGTGGGCAGATCATCATAATAACGCGTCGAGGCGAGCTTCACCGTTTTCATCACGAGTTCCGCCGAGGTGCCGCCAATCACAATCGCGAGATGATAGGGCGGGCAGGCAGAGGTGCCGAGCGTCAGAATCTTTTCTTTCAAAAACGCGATCAAGCGATCATGCGTCAGCACGGAGGGTGTCGCTTGATAGAGAAAGCTTTTGTTGGCCGAACCGCCACCTTTCGCAACGAACAAAAATTTATATTCGTCATCGCCCTCGGCATAGAGATTGATCTCGGCAGGAAGATTGGTCTTCGTGTTCTTCTCTTCAAACATCGAGAGCGGCGCGACCTGCGAGTAGCGTAGATTTTTTTCGAAATACGCGTCTTTGATTCCGCCGGTGATCGCGCTCTCGTCTTGTCCATCTGTCAAAACAAAACGACCGCGTTTGGCCGAGACAATCGCGGTGCCGGTGTCCTGACACATGGGCAACACGCCGCCCGCCGCGATATTTGCATTTTTCAACAAATCATAGGCCACGAAACGATCATTCGGTGTGGCTTCCGGATCGTCGAGAATTTTGCGGAGCTGCGCGAGATGGCCGGGACGCAAGAGATGATTGATGTCGATGAAGGCTTGCTTCGACAAAAGCCGGATTGCGTCGGGTGCGATCGACAGAAACGTCTTGTCGCCGAGCGTTTCCACTTTCACGCCCTCGCTTGAGAGTTTGCGATAAGGGGTGGTGTCGGGGCCCAAGGGAAACAGGCTGTCGGCGGACGCCATGGCGCTCTCCATCTGATCATTTCACGTGACGCGCAAAAGGCGGGGAGGGTTCCCCTCTAAACGCGCGAAAGAGATAGATCATCTTCGGTGAAGACGCTACATGTCCGGTGTTCGACCATAGGCGTGTGAGGTTTGATTGCGAATGTTTGCCCATCCCGTTCTCGTTGCCGATATCGGCGGCACCAATTCACGCTTTTCGATTGTCGAAGCGCCCGGGCAGGATCCAAAAATTCTCGGCCGGTTTCAGACGGCCGATTATGCGGGGCCGCTTGATGCGATTAAGGCCGCGCTGACGCTCACCTCCCTTGTCCCGCAATCAATTCTCATGTGCGTCGCCGGTCCTGTGGTTGATCGTCGCTGTCACTTAACCAATGCGCGCTGGACAATTGACGGGCCGGAGATTGCGAAAGGCCTCGGCCTGTCTTCAGGCTTGTTGCTCAATGATTTTGAAGCGCAGGCTTTGTCGCTGCCCGCATTGCGTACGGAATGGCTGAAACAAATCGGTGAGGCCGCGCCCTCCAAAGGTGGCGCGATGCAGGTGATCCTGGGACCCGGAACAGGGCTCGGCATTGGTGCGCTGCTCACGCTCGATGGGCGCTATGTGCCGCTTGCGAGTGAAAGCTGCCATATCGATCTGGGACCGGTCGGCAAAGATGAAGAGGCTTTCTGGCCCTATCTGCAAAAAGTTCTTGATCGCAACACAACCGAATCCGTCATGTCGGGGCCGGGCCTTGTGCGCATTCATCGCGCGCGCATGGTCGCGAAGGGACTTCAACCCTCCGCTGATGATGGCGTTGCGATTGTAAATGCGGCGCTGGCGGATTCCGCTTCGGATGCGCGCGCGACCATCAATGCCTATCTCAAAATCATCGCGCGTTTCGCCGGGGATATCGCAATTACATTTCTCGCGTCCGGTGGCGTCACGCTTGCCGGCGGCATTTTGCCGCGGATCGCCTCGATGATTGATGGGGCCGCATTCCGTCGCGCCTTCGAGGCCAAAGCCCCGGTCGACGCCCTGACCCGCCGAATCTCAACCCGGCTTTTAATGGAGCCGGACGCGGTTCTCTATGGCATGGCCGCCATTGCCGCCGCGCCGGACCGCTATGCGATCGATTACAAAGAGCGGGATTGGCTGCGCTAAGCGGTTTTACCCGCTTAAGCCGCCGTTGCGGTCGGGGATTGGGTCAAAAGCGCAAACAAGGCATCAGCATCCTTTGTCTTGCGCAGTTTTTGGGCAATTGCCGGATCTCTCAGCGATCGAGCGACGCGAGAAAGGGCTTTGAGGTGGTCAGCACCCGCCCCTTCAGGCGCAAGCAGCAGGAAGATCAAATCTACCGGCTCACCATCAAGCGATTCAAAATCGATGGGCTTTTCGAGACGGGCAAAGACGCCGAAGAGCCGGTCGAGTTTACCCATTTTGCCATGCGGAATGGCTATTCCATTGCCAATTCCGGTCGAACCGAGCCGTTCGCGCTGCAAAAGCGCATCAAATATCTCGCGTTCCGGCAGGCCCGACAGTTTCGCGGCCTGTTCAGCCAGATCCTGTAGTGCCTGCTTTTTAGAAGACGCCTTAAGCGCGGGAAGCACGGCTTCCGGGGTCAGGACATCGGTCAAGGGCATGGGTTCGTCTCTATCTGTGATCTTCGCCAATATGGCAAAGCATGAACCGGGCCATTCCTGGCGCGCCGCCTTGGGGCGGTCTCTACGGTGGACGCTCCTCTAGTGGTCCGCGGTCGGCGGGTCAACCCACCCGATGTTCCCGTCGGTCCGGCGATAGACGACATTAATCCGCCCGGACCCCGCATGGCGGAAGACGACAACGGGCGCGCCGGTCATGTCGAGATCGAGCACAGCGTCACTCACGGACATCGTGCGGATGCTCTTTTTGGTCTCGGCAATCACGACAGGATTATAGGCGTCCGACTCGTCGGGCGTGTCATCTTCTTCTGGCGATTGGATGACATAAGAAGGGGCCTCAACCGCGCGCACAGCGCCACCGGGGCCGTGATCTTTGAGGCGTTGTTTGTAACGGCGTAAGCGGTTTTCTACCTTCTCAGCCGCGCGGTCTGCGCTTTGATAGGGCTCTTGCGCAAAGCCCAAAGCGTGAAGCGTCACGCCTGAGGACAAATGCAATACGCAATCGGTCTCATAGCCCGAGCCTTCCCGCTTGACGGTCGCATGACCCGTGACAAGGCCGGAATAAAATTTGGAAACTGACTCCTGCAATCTCTGGGTGACTTGCTGGCGAAGCGCTTCGCCGATGTCGAGATTCTTACCCGATACGCGTAGTGGCATGAAAAACCCTCCGCTTATATGTGTCGTCTCAAAGGGGCCCATCTCCCCTAAGGAGAGAGTTAAGGTGCTTTGGTCTCAAGTCAATGGCGGACGAGGAAGGATTATACGCGAAGCGGTCAGCTGGCTTTTGCAGGAAGCGACTGTTTCTCGCGGCGGCGCTCGACGGATGACGGAATTCGCAAACTATCACGATATTTTGCAACCGTCCGACGGGCGATGTCGATGCCGGAGTCCTTAAGCTTGGCAACAATTGTATCGTCGGAGAGAATATTGTCAGCCGACTCTTGATCAATCATTTGCTTGATACGGAACCGCACCGCTTCCGCCGAGTGAGACTCGCCGCCTTCCGCAGAGGCAATCGAAGCGGTGAAGAAATATTTCATTTCAAACAGACCGCGTTCTGCCGCGATATATTTGTTGGATGTTACGCGCGACACGGTTGATTCATGCATTTGAATCGCGTCGGCTACTGCTTTCAAATTGAGCGGGCGTAGAAATTCAACACCATTGGTGAAAAACAATTCCTGATGGCGCACAATTTCGCTGGCGACTTTGAGAATGGTTTTTGCCCGTTGTTCAAGGCTTTTTGTCAACCAATTCGCAGTTTGTAACGCTTCGCTGACATAGGATTTTTCCTCGTCATTTTTAACTTTCGAGGAAATTTTCGCCGCATAAGTTTGATTGACGAGAATGCGCGGCAGTGCTTCCGAATTCAATTCAACCATGAAGCTGCCATCAGCCGAACGCCGCACATAAACGTCAGGAATAACAGGCTGAACTGTGCCACCACCAAATTTCAAACCGGGTTTGGGATCAAGCTTTTTGATGTCGGCAACCATATCGAGAAGGTCTTCGTCATCAACGCCACAGATTTTTCGTAAGGACGCAAAATCGCGTCGCGCTAAAAGATCGAGATTGTCGAGTAGCGCGGCAATCGCAGGGTCATAACGATTTTTATCTATAAGTTGCAGACGCAAACAATCCGAAAGATCGCGCGCGCCGACACCCGTCGGATCAAAGCTTTGAATGAGTTTTAAAACGCTTTCGACGCGTTCAATCGGAACGCCCAGACGTTCTGCCGTATCCGCAAGAGGCTCACGGATATAACCGCCTTCATCGACGAGATCGACGAGCGTCGCGCCGATCATCCGTTCAATCGGATCGGTCGTGGCGACATGCAATTGTTCAGTCAAATGATCATGGAGCGAAATTTCAGCAGCGACATAGGCTTCGAGATTTGAATCTTCGCCATCACCGCCCTGTCCGCCGACGCCGCTCCAGCTTGTCGCTGAAAGCCCCATCGGTTCGGCATCATTTTTGGCAGCTGGTGTGAGGGTTGGCGCATCATCGGGATAAACATTGTCGAGGTGAACATCGTGACGCGGATCGATTTCACCACGCTCAGGCGCAACGGTGCGCGTTTCCCAATCGGCATCTGTGCCCAGTGCCGAATCAGGTGCGGGCGCATCGGATTGTGCAACGGGGCCTGTTTCTTCTTGTGCCCGTTCGAGCAGCGGATTTTTTTCAAGTTCCGTCTCGATATAGTCGGCCAATTCGATATTGGAGAGCTGCAAAAGCTTGATCGCCTGCAATAATTGCGGCGTCATCACCAAAGACTGGCTTTGGCGTAGTTCTAGCCTTTGCGAGAACTTTACTGACACGGGACGATACGCAGCTCCGGACGCAACACTCTGGCCGCCTATCGGCACAGATTTTGCTTAATATCCGATTAAATACTTAAAATTGTATTTGGTCAAAACACGCTCTGCGTGTGGTTTTCGCCTGCTACAGGCGGAATTCATCACCCAAATAGACGCGTCGGACATCGTCATTAGCAATGATCGCGTCGGGGGTGCCTTCCATAAGCACTTGCCCTGAATGGATAATATAGGCGCGGTCGATCAGGCCAAGCGTCTCGCGCACATTGTGGTCGGTGATCAGGACACCGATCTTGCGGGCCGTGAGCTGACGGACCAAAGCGCGGATGTCACCCACGGCAATCGGATCAATACCGGCAAACGGCTCGTCGAGCAGCATGAAGGAGGGGCGCGAGGCGAGGGCGCGTGCGATTTCGCAACGTCGTCTTTCGCCCCCTGACAAAGCGATGGCGGGACTTTTGCGCACGCGGCTGATGTCGAATTCCTCGAGGAGATGGTCGAGTTCGGCCTCGCGGCGGTCGCGGTCTTTTTCAACAAGTTCGAGAACCGCGCGGATATTGTCCTCGACCGAGAGCCCGCGAAAAATCGAGGCTTCTTGCGGCAGATAGCCAATGCCCAGCCGCGCGCGGCGATACATCGGAAAGGGCGTGATGTCATGGCCATCAAGCGTGATGCGGCCGCCATCAGCGGGCACAAGCCCTGTGATCATATAGAAGATCGTTGTCTTGCCCGCACCATTGGGGCCCAGAAGCCCCACCGCCTCGCCACTCTTAACCGCAAGCGACGCGTCGCGTACCACACGGCGGCCGCGATAGGCTTTTTGCAGACCGGTGGCGATCAGCCAACCGGTGGGATCGGTATCCCGCGCGGAGCCATCAAAACTCATGGTTTGGGGGTTTTCCCCTGAGCGGCTGGCTTTTTGGCGTCGCCGCCTGAAACAAAGCTGCTCGATACGCGGCCGGTGCCGCCCGCATCGACCGTGGCGACGCCGGTGCCAAGATTATAGACGAGCTTCTGTCCCTTGGTGACATTTTGGCCTTTGCTCAAAGCCACATTGCCGGTCATCGTCATAACATCGGTTGTCGCTTCATATATTCCCTTATCGCCGGTCGCGATCTGATCCTTTTCGAGAATGATCACTTCGCCGTCGGCTTCGACGCGCTTTATCGACGTCCCATTCTCGCCTTCGGCAGGGGTAGCTTGGCCTTCCTCGCTGCGGACGTAGAAAATCTGCATCTTCTTGGCCTTCATCACCGTTTCGCCTTGGGTCACGATGACATTGCCTGAATAGATCGCTTTGCCTTCTTTATCGAAGACTTCGAGACTATCGGCCTCGATATTGATCGGATCTTTCGAATTCTTGGAAAGACCGCTCGGTTTGCCTTTCGCCTCTTGAGCAAAGGACGCGGGTGTAAGGGCAGCAGTCAGCCCCAAGCTGATCAAAGATACTGCGATAAGTCGCTTGATCATGGCGCTGTCTCTCCCCCACTCACGGGCGCGCCAGCTCTGCGGAAGACCGAGCGGACGCGGCCTCCAAATTGCACGCGATCGCCATTATCAAAGACATTCATACTGTCGGCGTCAATCGTGCCGCCCTTCATCGTCACTGTTACGGGCTCTTTTGAGGTGACCCGATTGGATTTGAAATCGATCACGCCCGAGCGCATCGTGATCATATAGCGTGGCGATTTGATATCGACATTGCCGCGCGCCGTGAGCACGTCCTTTTGGCTGTCATATACGCCGTGATCGGCCGAGATTTTGGCTAAGGAGCGGTCGGGCATGGTCACATCGGCCTTCAGGCCGTTGAGATCAACAATATAGGGTGTGCTGACATCTTGGATGGCTTGGTCGGCATTGATCGTGAAAGGTAGATCGCCGTCCTTGAACCCTTTGAGATTGGCACGATCCATTGTGATCTTACTGCCATCCAAATTAAGCGAACCAATATCGATATCAGCCGGAAGGGATTTCAACGGCTCGAGATAAACAAAGAGAATCGGACCGGCGATCGCCAATGCCGCGCAGGTCGGCAAAGCGAAGCGGAGAAACCGCACCCATTTCTTATGGCGCCACGCCGCCTTAAACGCTGCCTCGCGGCGCGCAGGAGAACGAAGGGGGAGGGCAGTGCCCATGGACATGAATTGAGGGCCTTTCGATCGAGGAGATCTCGATCAGAGTTCGCGTCAGCTATGCGCAAAAATATCGATCTCGTCCCAACCTGCAAGGTCGAGCGCGGCGCGGGCCGGCAAGAAGTTGAAGCAGGACTGGGCGAGGGCTGTACGACCCTCACGCTCAAGAAGCACATCGAGCTTCGCCTTGAGGTCGTGCAAATGAAGCACATCGGAAGCGGCATAGGCGCATTGAGCTTCGGTCAGTTCGGCGGCGCCCCAATCAGAGGATTGTTGCTGTTTTGAGAGATCGATGCCGAGAAGCTCGCGCGTAAGATCTTTTAGGCCATGCCGGTCGGTATAAGTACGCACCAAACGTGAGGCGATTTTCGTGCAATAGACCGGAGCCGTTCTGACACCGAAGCGTTTTTGCATCACAGCTATATCGAAACGGCCGAAATGAAAGATTTTCAGAACTTTCGGATCAGCGAGAAGTTTTTGCAGATTGGGTGCGGGCGCATCACCAGCAGGAATTTGAACAAGATCGGCGCTACCGTCTCCGCGGGAGAGCTGCACAAGGCAGAGCCGATCGCGATGCGGATTGAGACCGAGCGTTTCCGTATCGATGGCGACAACGGATCCGAGAGCGTGATCGGCGGGCAGATCGCCCTTATGAAGACGGATGGTCATATGGTGTTAGAGTCCTTAAGCATGGATAACGCAGACAGGTAGAAGACGTTAAATTAGCCGCTTACGTGCAAAGGCACGACCGGAACCCGTCTTCAAATAGTGCTCAAATTCCCTGGCTTTCCTTTGGTCAGAGAAGGCATGGTAGCTTATCAGTTCCCAAGGGATGTATTTTGAAGTGTGTTTTGACTTGCCAGCATTATGGTCTTTCAGGCGCGTCTTAAGATCTTCTGTGAAGCCGCAATAAGTTTGGTCGGGAAAACCTATGCTCCTAAGCAGATAAACGTAGAACAAGCCCAGCCTTTTTCTTCCGCCTCCAGTCCGCACAAATATCCGCGCCAGCCTTCGCACAATCGTGCCTGTTGACTGACAGGCGTAAGCCAGCCGAAGCACGAGTGAGATAAGCGATTACCGGCCCGCCTTCGCCAAGAGGCTACGGCGGGCAGCCTTCGCACTATCGCGCTCGCTGACTTACTGGCGTAAGCCAGCCGAAGCACGATAGTGCGAAGGCTGGTGCCCAGGAGAGGACTCGAACCTCCACG
>RFXE01000380.1 GCA_009921785.1 Alphaproteobacteria bacterium | reverse complement strand
CGGCAATCCCTTGCGCGATCATTTGGCAGCGATATCCTGCGGCATCGTCAAAGGCGTTCCGGTTATCGATCTTGATTATGCGGAAGATTCAACCGCCGAGACCGATGCGAATTTCGTCATGACGGGTTCTGGTGGACTTGTTGAAATTCAAGGCACTGCCGAAGGTAAACCCTTTTCAGAAGAAGAGCTTCTGGCACTTTTGAAGCTTGCAAAAAATGGCATTTCAAATTTGGTCACGATGCAAAAAGCGATTATTGGGTAATTATGTCACGTCGTCTTTCCGGCAAAGTTGTCATCGCCACGCATAATGCAGGTAAGCTCAAAGAAATGCGCGAGCTTCTCGCACCCCATGGTGTCGAAGCGATTTCTGCCGGTGAACTAGATTTGCCTGAGCCTGATGAAACGGGTGTTACCTTCGCTGAAAATGCGTTTATCAAGGCGCATGCCGCAGCGATGAAATCCGGCCTTCCAGCCTTTGCTGATGATTCCGGATTATGCGTTGAAGCTTTGGGCGGTGATCCCGGTCTCTACTCCGCGCGCTGGGCCGGACCTGAAAAAGATTTCAATGCGGCTATGGCTAAAGTTGAAGCGGGTCTTCAAGAAAAAGGTGCCATTACACCTTCACAACGGCGTGCATGGTTTATCTCAGCCCTATCGGTTGTTTGGCCCGATGAACATGAAGTTGCTGTCGAAGGGCGCGTAGATGGTGTCTTGATTTGGCCTCCGCGTGGTAAAGCGGGTTTTGGTTATGATCCCATGTTTTTACCCGATGGCTTTGATCGTACTTTTGGCGAAATGACGGCGGAAGAAAAACACGGATTACCGCCGCATGGTTTGGGCTTGTCGCATCGCGCGCGCGCCTTCATCGCGCTCGAAAAACTTTGTCTCAAAGTATGATCGATTATTTAGCGGCGCGCGATCCCGGCTTCGGCGTCTATGTCCATTGGCCCTTTTGCGCATCCAAATGTCCTTATTGTGACTTTAACAGCCATGTGCGCAGCGCGCCCGTTGATGAGCTGCGTTTCGTAAAAGCGTTTGAACGCGAACTTGATTATCAAAAACAAATATCTGGTTCACGAGAAGTCGGCAGTATTTTTTTTGGTGGCGGCACGCCGTCATTGATGCGGGCTGAAACAATCGGCGCCATTCTTGATGCGATTGCGCACCGCTGGACATTGTCACCGCATGTTGAAATCACGATGGAAGCTAATCCGACAAGCGTTGAAGCGCAGCGTCTTCGTGCCTATCGCGACGCCGGAATCAATCGTTTATCGCTCGGTTTTCAAGCGATGAATGATCGTGATTTAAAAGCGCTCGGTCGCTTGCATTCTGCTGATGAAGCGCGCGCCGCGGTAAAAATCGCAGCCTCTGTTTTTGATCGCTATTCCTTTGATTTGATTTATGCACGCCCTGATCAAACGCCAAAAGAATGGACTGATGAGTTACGCGAGGCGATCGCGCTCGCTGCTGAACATCTCTCTCTCTATCAATTGACGATTGAAGAAGGGACGATGTTCGAGCGCTTAGTGGTTGCTGGTAAACTCAAGCCGATGGATGATGAAGAACAACGTGTTCTCTTTGATATTACGCAAGAGACATGCGA
>RFXE01000379.1 GCA_009921785.1 Alphaproteobacteria bacterium | reverse complement strand
ACTGGCTGACTTTGGCCTTGTCATGGCCATAAGGAAGGAGATCGTCAGCGGGGATACCAAGCTTAGCCCCGATCTCCATGATCGGTTTTTTCTTTGCTTCGCGCGCGATTTCGATATCGGTCTTGAATGCCATAACGTCCCCCGTATGATCCATTTTTTGATGAATTAGCCTATGCGCCAGCCCCGACTAAATTCTATCGAAAATCCGCCCTTATCTTTTCAAAGTCGGGCAAAGCTTGATATAGGCAGCATTCTGGTTGTCTTTTGGCGCCAAGTGATGGCGTAAATTGAATAGTTGTCAGCTTCACCTTTGAGACACTTCTCATGAGCATGCCCGCCTCTCTTCAAAAAAATCTCCGGCTGCCGGCAATCGTCGCGCCGATGTTTTTGGCCTCGGGTCCTCATCTCGTGGTTGAAACCTGTCGCGCGGGATTGATCGGGACCTTTCCAGCGCTAAACGCACGGACCACCGAGGACCTCTCTCACTGGCTTGATGATATTGAAGCGCGTCTTGCGGAAGGGCCGCCTCCAGCAGCCTTTGGCGTCAACCTGATCGTCCATAAAACCAATACGCGGCTTGAGGCGGATCTCGCCGAAATCATTCGCCATCGGGTACCGCTCGTGATCACATCGCTCGGAGCCGTCAGCGACATTGTAAAAGCAATCCATTCTTATGGTGGTCTCGTCTTTCATGATGTGATCAGCCGCCGCCATTCCGAAAAAGCAGCGGAAGCCGGTGTTGACGGATTAATCGGCGTCTCAGCTGGTGCGGGCGGCCATGCCGGAACATTAAATCCCTTCGCGCTTCTCGCGGAAATGAGATCTGTTTTTTCAGGTCCGCTTATTCTTTCAGGCTCAATGAATACGGGACGCGATATTGCCGCCGCGCGCATGATGGGCGCAGATTTTGCTTATCTCGGCACACGTTTTCTTGCGACACGCGAAGCGATGATCCCTGATGATTACAAAAATATGCTCACCACATCGCGCGCGGCTGATATTCTCTACACACCGAATATTTCAGGCGTTCCGGCGAATTTTTTAACGCCAAGCATTCGCGCGGCAGGGCTTGATCCCAATCAACTGCCACCACCGCATGCGCTTGATTTGTCGAATGAAGCCAAAGCATGGAAGACAATTTGGTCGGCCGGTCAGGGTGTCGGATCAATTGATGATTGTCCGACAACCGCCGCTCTCTGCGCTGCCATAATTGCTGATTATAAAGCAGCCTTTAATAAAGCTGCTTCAGATCCCTTTATCTGATCATCAATCTATTCAATGCGGCATCATGCGCGAGAAAATCTTCGTATCATCGACGAATTGATGTTTGAGTGCCGCGAGCACATGGAGGCCAAGTAAAGCCAAAGCGACATTGCTTCCAAGCTTATGCAAAATGATGACCTTAATCGGGATCGCGGGCGCTAAAGGAAAATCCGTCAGGCCGAAAAGATTGAGGTCCATGACCTGCGGATGCTTCGCAAGAAAGCTCGGCAACCCGAGCCAACCCGTAACCGGCAATCCAATCATCATCACATAAAAGAGGCCATAGATAATGGTTGCTAGCTTCTTCTCCCAAGGCTTCACTGTTTCAGGCAAAGCTGGTGGCGGGTTGGCGATACGCCAGGCAAGGCGGATCAC
>RFXE01000378.1 GCA_009921785.1 Alphaproteobacteria bacterium | reverse complement strand
CGCAAGGCGGCAAGCGCCCGCGCCCGCGCGCTGGCGCTTGCCGCCTTGCGCGAGACCTTTGAGGAGACCGGCATTCTGATCGGTGAGACTGATCTCGGCGCCTATAGCGCCCCGCCGGAGAGCGGCTGGATGGCCTACCAGCAAGAGGCCATTTGGCCTTCGCTTGACGGGCTAGAATTTGTCGCCCGCGCGATCACGCCGCCCTATCACAATCGCCGTTATGACACGCGGTTCTTCCTCTGCCGGATGGATAAAATCGCCAAGGAAATTGAGGGTCATGCGGGGCCGGACAAAGAGCTGACCGAGCTAATTTGGGTGACGTTGGAAGACGCTAAAAAGCTCGATATTCCAATGATTACTGGGCTCATTCTCGAGTCTTTGATTGAGCAATTATCGTCAGGCTTGTCGCCATTCCGCTCCATCCCCCTCTTCCATGCAAGGCAGGGGCGTCACCTCTGCGACATGTTGTAATGAAATGACTGAAATAATGGACGACATGTCACCCCGCTACCGTTTGCGCATTATAGCCGCCGCCACAATGACCGTGGCGCTTGTCGGCTTTTCGATCACGCTTGTATTTCCGTATCTTGCTTTGAAGTTGGCCGCTGAGGGCTATTCTCGTCTCTATATTGGCGTCGCGACCGGCATCGGCGGAATTGCCAATATTCTTGTGGCGCCCCTCGTTCCTTCCCTTGCCAAACGCTTCGGCGTGCAGAGCGTGATTGTTGCTGCGCTTCTGACGGCAGCATTATGCCTTCTCCTCTTTGATCCGTTCCCCTATCCGGCGATTGATCTGACACTGCGCTTTTTAACCGGCGCGGCCATCGGCTCGCTTTTCATCATGGGCGAGTTTTGGATCAATGCCGCCGCACCGGATCGCCATCGCGGATTGATCCTCGGGATTTATGGATCATTTCTCGCAATTGGTTTTGCCGCCGGTCCCATGGTGCTTGATCTCGTTGGTACCGACACGCCCACCGCCCTTCATGTCGGCGCGGGTGTTTTTATCGCCGCGCTTTTGCCCGTTGTTTTAATGACCAAAGGCGCGCCGGATCTTGAAGGGGGTAGCGGCGCCAATATCACGAGCTTTCTCCTGAGCGCGCCCATTGCCACAATAGCCGGATTGCTCTTCGGCATGATCGAACCGAGCGCGCTCAATCTCTTACCGGTCTATGGTCTGGGGATCGGCTTGCCGCTCACTGAGGCAACCGCGCTTGTCTCCGCCATGGCGCTCGGCAATATGCTACAAATCCCGCTCGGCCTCCTTGCCGACCGGATCGACCGCCGCGTAATGCTTCTTGCCTGCGGCCTCGGCGGGGCGGTTCTAGCGCTCGGCCTGCCTGCCCTGTCGGCCACACCTTGGGCGCTTTTGATCGGGATATTCTTCTGGAGCGGGATTGCCTCTGGATTTTATACGATTGGCCTTACTTTGCTTGGCGCGCGGTTTCGCGGGGCCGATTTGGCCCATGCCAATGCGACTTTTGTCATTCTCTACAGTGTTGGTCTGCTGATTGGCCCACCGATTGTAGGGGCGGCAATGGATGCCCTGCCCCCGCATGGGTTCTTCTGGAGCCTTTCGGTTATTTTTATCGGATATGCCGCACTCGTTGCCTCTCGGCTGGCACTAGGGCGCAGCGGATAAAGACCTA
>RFXE01000377.1 GCA_009921785.1 Alphaproteobacteria bacterium | reverse complement strand
GCTCAATCTTTGCATGCTTTTGCCGGGCCCCGAAGCACAACAACTTGCGACTTATTTAGGCTGGCGCTTGTCTGGCGTACGTGGCGGTATTCTCGCCGGGAGCTTTTTTGTTTTACCGGGTGCACTTGTGATGCTCGGGCTCTCTATTCTCTATGTTTATTTCGGCGCGCATCCATCAATCACAACGCTCTTTCTCGGTTTAAAATGCGCGGTGCTCTCGTTAATCATTCATGCAGTTATTCGTCTCTCGCGCCGCGCATTTAAAACGCCTGCGTCTTATATTGCAGCGCTCATCGCCTTTTTTCTGATGGCGCTAACAACACTTCCCTTTCCCTTGATCATTCTTGCCGCGGCTCTCATGGCGTTTGTTCTCAATCCATTTTGGCCCACTTTGTTTGGATCGCATGATACGCAAGGCCAAATACCTCTCGAGTCGATCAGATGGAATGAAATTTTTAAGTCAACAACGCTATGGTTGATTATTTGGTTTCTTCCGCTCGCTATGATTGCTCTCGCTCTGGGCATTGATCATCGCTTGGTCGATATCGGATTATATTTTGCAAAACTTGCGAGCCTTAGTTTTGGCGGTGCCTATGCGCTTCTCGCCTGGCTGGCGCAGACAGCGGTCGAAACAAAATCATGGCTTTCGTCTTTTGAGATGGCTGACGGATTGGGTCTTGCAGAAACAACACCAGGGCCGACAATTCTTGTTACTGAATTTGTAGGCTTCCTCGCCGCGTTTCGCACACCTGATCTGCTTCATCCGTTAATCGCGGGATGTCTTGGGGCAGCACTGACTGTTTGGATGACATTTGCGCCCAGCTTTCTTTTTATCTTTGCAGGCGCGCCTTTGTTCGAGCATATGCGGTCCTATCCGCGCCTAAGCGCTGTCTTTCAGGCGATTACAACAGTGATTGTGGGCGTCATTGCATGGGTCGGCGTTTGGTTTGCGCTTCATCTCTTCTTCGCGTCCGTTACCCTTTCTGAAAACGGGTTGCTCCGGCTTCCGCTGGTGTCCTGGGACTCGTTTCAGTTAGAGGCGGTAGGGCTTTCCGCGCTCGCGGCGGTGATGTTTTTCATCCTGCGCTTGCCTCTTGGTGCGGTTCTTGTGCTAACAATTCTTGCAGGATTTGGCGTTCAAGCCTTGGACCTTTCTTGAAGGAGAAGGGCTCGGTTAAGAGTTAAGGGAGATGACGATGATCAACGAAACCTATCCGCGCGATATGAAAGGCTATGGCGCCCATACACCGGACCCGCAATGGCCGAATGGCGCGAATATCTGCGTTCAATTCGTCGTCAATTATGAAGAAGGCGGCGAGAATAATATTCTCCATGGTGATGCCGCTTCTGAAGCCTTCCTCTCCGAAATTGTTGGCGCCGCGCAATGGCCCGGCCAGCGTCACTGGAATATGGAATCGATTTACGAATATGGTGCGCGCGCAGGCTTTTGGCGGCTCTATCGCATGTTCACAAAGCGCAACATGCCGGTCACTTGCTATGGTGTGACAACCGCATTGATGCGCTCGCCTGATCAGTTGAAAGCGATGATGGAGGCCGATTGGGAAATCGCGTCGCATGGCCTCAAATGGGTCGAGCATAAAGACATGCCGATCGACGAAGAGCGCAAGCAAATTGCTGAATCAATCAAG
>RFXE01000376.1 GCA_009921785.1 Alphaproteobacteria bacterium | reverse complement strand
AAGCCAATGTGATTTGAACGCTTTACCGTTCGAGATCTTTCAAGCGCGGCGGGTTAGAACCCTTTTGCTTGCAGGTGAAAGCGGCGGCGCGCACAGCGAAAGATAGCCATTTGCCAATCGCGCTTTGTGTCCATGCGACCGGCGAAGCGCCAAGCGCGCCATCGCGTTCCATCGCAAAGAGCAATGACGACATCAGACTGTCACCAGCGCCGACTGTATCACCGACCGTGATTGCGGGTGCAGGCACAACAAGATGATCTCGTGCCGTGAAGGCTTCCGCGCCTTTGCCGCCGCGCGTCAACACAACAAGCCGCGGGCCGTACGTGAGCCAGTTGAGAATCGCCTCATGCGGCGCATGATCGGGATAAAGCCATTCGAGATCTTCTTCACTCGCTTTGACAATATCGGCGCGTGCAACACGTGCTTCAACATCCGCGCGCGTCTTATCACGATCAGGTGTGATCATCGGGCGGATATTGGGATCGTAACTTGTTGTGCGCTTGCCGCGCGCGGCATCAAAGGCATCCAGAACACTTTGTGCCATCGGGCCGAGAATGGCGGCAATCGATCCGGCATGAATATGCGAGAGTTCATCAGACCACGGCAGCGGTAACGGCGCTGGCTCATCAAACGCCGTGCCGTTCAATGTGAAGATATAACGTGGGCCACTTTCTTTAGTACCTTCTTCAACAAGTGCCGTCGGACTGGGCTTGTTGACGATGCCAACACAAGACAGATCGACACCATCGGCCTCAAGCGCTGCTTTGAAGCGTTGGCCATCCGCATCTGTCGAGAGCGATGTAGCGAGTCCTACGTGGGCACCCAAGCGCCCCAAACCAATCGCAACATTATAGGGTGAGCCACCAAGCACCGCCTCGCGCCCATTTGGTCCGGGCACGAGGTCGATGAGTGTTTCACCGATGACAAGAAGCTTCATCACGGTCGATTAGCCTGCGAAAGTATAAGCCGTCTTGACGGTTGTGTAGAATTCTTTCGCATAAGAACCCTGTTCGCGCGGGCCATAGCTTGAGCCTTTGCGACCACCGAAGGGCACATGATAATCAACGCCCGCCGTTGGCAGATTGACCATCACCATGCCGGCTTCCGAATTGCCCTTGAAATGCGTGGCGTATTTCAGGCTCGATGTGCAGATGCCTGCTGAGAGACCGAATTCGGTATCATTGGAAATTGCCAAAGCGTCTTCGTAATTTTTAGCGCGAATGACAACGCCTACGGGTCCGAAGATTTCTTCACGTGCAACACGCATGGTGTTGGCAACATTGGTGAAGAGCGCAGGCTGCATATAGAAACCCGGTGTTTCGCGGTTCAGCAATTCGCCGCCCCAATGAAGCGTTGCGCCTTCATTCTTGCCGATATCGACATAAGAGAGATCTTGATCGAGCTGGCCTTGATCCACAACCGGACCAATATGTGTGCCGGCTTTCAGAGCGTTATCGACCACGAGACCTTGCATACGTTCTGTGAGTGCTTTGACGAAGGCATCATGAATACCTTCAGTGACAATCAAGCGCGACGAGGCTGTGCAGCGTTGGCCGGTTGAGAAGAACGCGCCGTTTACCGCGCATTCCACCGCTGTTTTCAAATCGGCATCATCAAGCACAACAAGCGGATTCTTGCCGCCCATTTCG
>RFXE01000375.1 GCA_009921785.1 Alphaproteobacteria bacterium | reverse complement strand
CTTTTCCGGATGGATTGTTTTGGATTGCGGGCGGTCGCGCGAAAGAGGGGGGTATTGAGCCGCTCATGCCCTTGTTCTCGCGTGTTGAGAAGGCCTATCTCATTGGGGAAGCGGCGCCGGATTTTTCGCGAACGCTCAGCAATCATGTGCCTTTCGAGATGAGTGGTTCGATGGAAGCCGCGTTGTCGAGCGCGCTAAAGGATTCGCAAAACTCGAAATCGAGTGAGCCGGTCATCCTGCTTTCGCCCGCTTGCGCATCTTATGACCAATTCAAAAATTTTGAAGAGCGGGGCAATCAATTCCGCGCTCTTGTTCAATCGCAAGTCGGCTTTAAGCCGCGGGAAAACAGGTGAGTCATGCAATCGCGTCTTGATCGTAACCCGTTGGCTGATTGGTGGTGGACCGTCGACCGCCTGATGTTTGTGCTTGTGATTTTATTGATGGTGACAGGCATCGTTTTGGGTCTTGCGGGGAGTCCGCCGGTTGCCGAGCGCTTAGGGTTGCCCACCTTTCATTTTGTCATTCGTCAAGCGATCAATCTTGCACCTGCCTTTATCGTGATGATGGCGGCGAGTTTCATGACACCGCGCGCGGTGCGTCGAACAGCTTTGGCGCTTTATCTTGTTGGCATGGCGCTTGTCGTCGCAACACTTTTGTTTGGTACAGAAGTAAAGGGGGCCAAGCGTTGGATCACGATTCTTGGTATTGCTTTGCAACCTTCTGAATTCGTGAAGCCGGCATTCATTATTATCGTGGCATGGGCGTTCTCCGAAGGCGGTCGGCGTAAGGACGTGCCCGGAAATCTTTTAGGTTTGCTTTTGCTTGTTGGCACAATCGGCCCGCTGGTCTTACAGCCCGATATTGGGCAAACGATGTTGATCGCTATGGCTTGGGCGGGCATCGTCTTTTTGTCTGGTCTTCATATGTTTTGGGTCGTCGGTATCGGCGGGATTGGTGCGGCGGGACTTTTCGCTGCGTACCAGTTTCTGCCGCATGTGCGCGATCGTATCGATCGGTTTCGCAATCCAGAAGCGGGCGATACATTCCAAGTCGATAATGCGATGCAGAGTTTCATCGAAGGCGGGTGGTTTGGCAAAGGTCCGGGTGAGGGCACAATCAAACGCATTCTGCCGGATAGCCACACGGATTTCGTTTTCGCCGTGACTGCTGAAGAATTTGGAATTATCGCCTGTCTCGCGCTTCTCTCAGTCTTTGCGATCGTCGTGTTACGTGGGCTTTATCTCGCACGACAAAATGAAGAGCCCTTCTGTCGTCTTGCGGCATCCGGACTTTTGATTTTGTTTGGCATTCAAGCCTGCATCAATATGGCGGTGAATGTTCATCTTATACCCGCGAAAGGCATGACACTGCCCTTCATTTCTTATGGCGGTTCGTCTTTGATTTCACTCGGGCTCGCCATGGGTTTTCTGCTTGCTGTGACACGGCGTCGCCCGCGTGCGGATTATGTTGATCGTTTCCGTGCGGAGCAGGATGAATGACGGACTCCATTAAACCGGTCATTCTGCTTGCCGCCGGAGGAACCGGCGGCCATTTGTTTCCGGCAGAAGCCTTGGCCGGTGAACTGACCGCGCGTGGTGTTATTATTCATCTTGCTACCGATCATCGCGGTATGGCCTATGGTGGCGCGTT
>RFXE01000374.1 GCA_009921785.1 Alphaproteobacteria bacterium | reverse complement strand
CGTCACTTTGTGAAGCTTGCCTTCCAGTATTGGCACGGCGATCAAAAGACCAAAGCCTATATTCTGGGGTTGGGATTTATACTGAGTTTGATTTTAAATCTTATAATGGCTCTTTTGATTAACCAGTGGAGTAAAGGCTTTTTCGACGCCCTTCAACACCATCAGTTCAGCGCGATCATTGATAGCGTTGAAGAATTAGCCATATTTGCAACAGGCACCGGTATAGCGGCCATTATCACGGTTCAATTCCGCATGCGGCTGCAAGTCTCTTGGCGCATTTGGGTGATGTCAAAACTTGTAGCGAGTTGGGTACAGAGTGCTTTGTCGCGTGATGTTTTGAAGAGTTATCTGGTTGATAATCCGGAAGCGCGCATCGCTGAGGATGGGCGAATTGCCATCGAGCTTCTCGTCGAAATGAGTGGTGGTATCATCTATACACTTTTAATCTCAAGCTCCTTCATTGTCGTTTTGTGGAATATTGGTGGCTCAGCAATAATCTTTGGCTATCCTGTCAATGGTTATCTTGTCTATTCAGTTTTGATTTACACGAGCTTGACGTCGCTGGGCATGTTTTTTCTCTGTGTCCCGCTAGTAAGAAATGTTGAAGAAAAAGCAGCAGCTGAGGGCGATTTTCGTTATTTTCTGACGGAGAATATCCATAATTCAGGTTCGACTTTAAACGCTGACAGTAAAGAGAAAAATGGCCCAGAGATATTTTTTGATCAATTATTGACGCGGTGGATCAAAGTTATTCGCGGCCAAACAAAGATAATAAGTTTTGCCACCACCAATAATCTGATCGCTCCGATCGTGCCGGTTGTTTTATGTGCCCCAAAATATTTGAGTGGAGAAATGTCACTGGGTGATGTCATGCAAACGGCGGCGGCATTTCTTCAGGTACAGACCTCGTTAAATTGGCTAGCGGACAATGCCTTTAGTCTTGCCAATTGGTCGGCTTCTGCGCGCCGCGTGGCGGCCCTTGATGCGACGATCCAAGAATATGATAAATACTCTGCGCCCCTTCCGCCAAAGCCGCATTTCCTAGGACCATAAGGACTCGGCAAAAGGAGACATTTGTGATAAGAGGTTGGTTTACAAAGGGATGGAGCAGATGGCCAAGTCACCGCCAATCGATCTTCACGCTGCGCTTGCCGCCGCCAAGGCAAAACTGGCTGAGCCACCGAAGCGCGTTTTGCCGCAATCAGTAAATGTTGCGCCTCAATCGAAGATAGCGAAGCCCAAGACGACCCAGCCTAAAGGCACATTGTCTAAAGACGATTCGTCACTTACCCTTGAAAAATTGGCGCAGGCTTGGGCTCAGACAAAGAATTTTCCTAAGAGTCATTGAATGGCGGCTGTTCTGTTAGACAGTCATCCGATCTAAAAAATCAACTCACGGTTATATCGTCGTCTTCATTAAGTCGCGTTTTATTCAAAGAAAATTTTGTCTCTTTGCCGCGTAAAAGCATTTTATGTTTCGCTTTGCGGCCCGAGACACGCTTGCGCCATAGTCGAAAACTTGAAGGCTTCAAAGACCTGCGCATCAACCGAATTATTTCAGGTTCTGACAGACCAAGTTTTTCTTTTATCACCTCAAATGACACATCGTCTGCCCAAGCAAGCGCAATCGCTTCGCTTATCGTGGCATCG
>RFXE01000373.1 GCA_009921785.1 Alphaproteobacteria bacterium | reverse complement strand
GCACTGACCAGCAGACGCTAAAACAACGCGGTCAACATGAAGTCTTTTGCGGTTTGACGAGCATTGTATGGCTGCATCGCAAAATCGAAAACGCATTCTTCCTCGTTGTCGGTTCACGCACTTGCGCCCATCTCATTCAATCCGCTGCTGGTGTGATGATTTTTGCCGAACCACGTTTTGGTACGGCCATCATTGATGAACGTGATCTTGCAGGTCTTGCTGATATTGACGATGAACTTGATTCCGTTGTGGGCCGCTTGCTTGAGCGACGTCCTGATATCGAGCTTCTGTTTCTAGTTGGCTCTTGCCCGTCAGAAGTGATCAAGCTTGATTTGAAACGTGCTGCACAGCGGCTTTCAAAACTACACACGCCAAAAGTACGGGTGTTGAATTATTCCGGTTCCGGCATTGAAACAACCTTCACACAAGGCGAAGACGCTTGCCTTTCAGCACTTGCCTCTGATGCGCAAAAAGAAAATGCCGACGCGGCTGATCAGCTTCTCGTTGTGGGCGCGTTAGCTGATGTTGTTGAAGATCAATTCCGCCGCCTCTTTACAGAAATGGGCATTCACAATGTAACATTTCTACCGGCGAAAAAGGCGAATGCGCCGTTGATCATTGGCCCGAAGACAAAATATCTTCTCGCTCAACCCTTCTTGGGCGATACCGCACGCGTTCTTGACGATCGCGGCGCGAAACGCATCACCGCGGCCTTCCCGCTCGGTGCTGAAGGCACAACGGCTTGGTTGAAAGCCGCCGCAGAGAGCTTT
Organism: Alphaproteobacteria bacterium; assembly: GCA_009921785.1. Classification (GTDB taxonomy): domain Bacteria; phylum Pseudomonadota; class Alphaproteobacteria; order Rhizobiales; family Beijerinckiaceae; genus CAIUPE01. The sequence continues at coordinate 910 of RFXE01000373.1, read as the reverse complement.
GGTGTGAGCGCGGAAAAATTCGAAAGCGCCACGGCTGCGGGTCATCGTCGCGCACTCATTGCGATGGAAGCACATCGCGAGGCGCTGCAAGGTAAGAGAATCTTCTTCTTCCCCGACTCACAACTCGAAATTCCGCTCGCACGATACGTGTCTGAAGAACTCGGCATGCGCCTTGTTGAGGTCGGCACGCCTTATCTGCATCGCGCACATCTCGCTGAAGATCTCGCACGACTGCCTGCTGGCACATTATTGTCAGAAGGACAGGATGTTGAGCGTCAACTTGATCGATGCCGCGCGGAAGATCCTGATCTTGTTGTCTGTGGTCTTGGTCTCGCCAATCCGCTTGAAGCGGAAGGCATGACAACGAAATGGTCTATCGAACTCGTGTTCACGCCGATTCAAGGCTATGACCAAGCTGGTGATCTCGCCCGTTTATTCTCGCGACCCCTTGATCGTCGCACCAGACTCGGGGGGCTCCTGTGCAATTAACCGTTTGGACTTATGAAGGCCCGCCCCATGTCGGCGCGATGCGTATCGCTACCGCGATGAAAGGCCTTCACTATGTTCTTCACGCGCCGCAAGGCGATACGTATGCCGATCTTCTCTTTACGATGATCGAGCGGCGCAATGCGCGCCCACCTGTGACTTACACAACCTTCCAAGCGCGTGATCTTGGCGGCGATACCGCCGAACTCTTCAAGAGATCAGCCTTTGATGCCTATGAACGCTTCATGCCGGAAGCGATGATTGTCGGCGCGTCATGCACCGCTGAACTCATTCAAGATGATCCGGGTGGTCTTGCAAAGGCTTTGGCTTTGCCGATCCCTGTCATCCCGCTCGAATTGCCTTCTTATCAGAAGAAAGAAAATTGGGGCGCGGCGGAAACATTTTATCGCATCGTGCGTGAATT
>RFXE01000372.1 GCA_009921785.1 Alphaproteobacteria bacterium | reverse complement strand
GGTTCTGCCCGCCCCGGTGATTACTTCAACGCCTTTGATGGTGCACCAGATGCAGATCTTTGGTACCCCTCCGCGCTTGCTAATAAGTTAGCGAAAAAAGATTTAGCGCCCACAAAACCTGACATTGTTTTACGTTTTAACTCCAACGCACTCTGGCATCTTGGCACCGATGGCAAGCCAGCCAGATTTAATTACGATTTATCTTTAGATTATCAAATCTACGGGGCTTACGCTATTGAAGTGATATGGTCGCTTGACTTTACAAGAATAGTTCATATAAACCGACTTGAAGTAGCTAATTTACGAAGTGGTAAATATGTAGATGAACCACCATAAACTTTTCCTCCTCTAACTTGTTTTGCGTAAGTTATAGGTATTGGCCTCTCGGCTGAGGATCTTATCGCGCTTCATCAGCACCATCCGAATGTATCGATTGTAAAAGCCGAGAGCACCGCCATTGCGGTTGCGGAGATGATCCGCAAAATCAATGGCCGCATGAAAGTGTTTAACGGCCGTGCCGGGTTAGAGCTTACCGATAATCTCCGCGCGGGCTGCGATGGTATGATCCCCGGCATTGAAACCATCGATCTGCAAGTCAAAATTGCGGAAGCTATGAAAGCGGGCCGCGAAGATGAAGCGGAAGCGCTTTATCAAAAACTCATTCCGGCTATTGCCTTTGCGATGCAGGGGCTTGGTGCGTTTCTTCTTTATGGCAAATTAATCGCCGCCCACCGCTTAGGCATTGAGCCAAGCGCTTTGCGTATTCCTACAGATCGCCCCACATCATCAGGACTTGAATGGACCAAGCGTTTTGCCGACGCGCTGGGCCCTTTGCCATGAGGTAGCACCATGCCGCGCATTACCGATGTCCGCACGATGATTTATGAATGGACCGGCCCCGTCGCGCCGATGCCGCCGCATTTTTGCACGACGCCGAATGATCTTATTACTGATGTGACCGGCATGATTGCTGGCTTTCGCTTTCTCGGCTGGCTTGTTGTTGAAATAGAATGTGATGATGGAACAATTGGAATTGGCAATGCCGCACTCTCGCCGCATGCAACCAAAACAACCATAGACACCTATTTAAAGCCGCTTCTCATCGGCACTGATCCGCTTGATAGCGAATATATCTGGCAATCCATGTATCGCCGCACTTTGCCATTCGGACGCAAAGGCATCGGCATGACGGCGATCAGCGCGGTTGATCTCGCCGTGTGGGATCTTAAAGGAAAGATCCTCAATCAACCCGTCTTCAAACTTTTGGGCGGAAGAACGAAATCAAAAATTCCTGTCTATGCCTCGCGTCTTTATTCGCAGCCCCTTGATACGCTTTATTCAGAGGCCAAGGCCTATGCGGATCAGGGATATAAAGCCGTTAAACTGCGCTTCGGCTGGGGACCGAAAGACGGTATTGCCGGTATCAATAAAAATGTTGATCTCGTGCGCACGACACGCGAAGCGGTTGGCCCTGATATCGAAATCATGGCTGATGCCTATATGGGCTGGAATCTTGAATATGCGAAGCGCATGTTGCGCGCGATTGCGCCTTATAATTTAAGATGGGTTGAAGAACCCGTTATCGCCGATGATCTTCACGCTTATGCGGCGTTACGCGCGCTCAATCTTGTGAATATTTCCGGTGGTGAGCATGAATATACACTATCCGGCTTCCGTGAT
>RFXE01000371.1 GCA_009921785.1 Alphaproteobacteria bacterium | reverse complement strand
TGATGGGCTGACTATCGCCGATGCGTGGCTTTCAGGAAAGTCTTGGCGCGACAGCGATTTGATTGGGCCCGACCGAGGTAGGGCGCGTTTGAGCTCGCCCTTCATGTCGTTTAGCGGGGGAACCATGTCCTTTTTGAGGAGGCACCATAGGGTACAACAGGGTATTGCATCAGCATCGCTTCCGATGGCCCCGATTCGCTTCTCATGACCGCCAACGCTTCTCATCCTTCCTTGATTGATGACCGCAAAGCACGGCGTTCGCGGTGGCGCGGGATAGCCTATGTCGCTTTGGCTGCGTTTTTGTGGAGCACGGCCGGCATCTGGGTGCGCTATCTCACGCTCGATGTTTGGACCATCCAATGCGGTCGCGCCTTTTTCGGCGCCCTGTCCTTGTTCATCTATGTCGCTTGGGTTGATCGCGACAATATCATCCGCCCCTTCGCGACCATTCCTTTTGCGGGATTTGTGATCGTGCCGATCAATACGGTTGGCATGATGGCCTATATGCAGGCCTTGAATTGGACGACGGTTGCCAATGTGATGATCGTTTACACAACGCTGCCTTTCATCGTCGCGCTGTTAGGATGGTTGTGGATTCGCGAACGTGTTGCGATGCGCACCATGTTCGCGAGCGCGATTGCCTTGTCTGGTGTCATGTTCATGGTCGGCGGCTCCTATCAAGCCGGTAATGTGAAAGGCGATATGGCGAGCTTTGTGATGGTGTTGAGTTTCGCAGCGCTTGTCATTCTCGCACGGCGTCATCCAAAAATGTCGATGGCTGCGCATTCAATTTTGTCAGGGATTCTTTGCGCCGCTGTTGCTTGGCCTTTGAGCGACTTCTCGCATGTCACGATCCGTGATCTTGTGTTGCTTGCGGTTCTTGGCTCCATCACCATCGGGGTCGCCAATGTGCTTTACATGCGCGGTGTCGCGCGAATTCCTGCGGCAGAGGCCGGATTGATCGGGCTTCTCGATACTGTGATCGCACCCTTATGGGTATTCATGATTTTCAGCGAACGCCCTGCCGATGGTGCTATCATCGGTGGATTAATTGTGCTTGGTGCCGTCGTGTATCAAATCTTAGGCGAGCGAAAGCAGAAAGCTGCTTAGAGCAAGCTGCGGTTTCATGGAAACGCAGCTTGCTCTATTTCTTTAGTTTGTCGCATGCTTTTCGCGAAAAGCCGGATTCCACCTTTTCGCAGCATGCTCTAGCGGCCCTTCCATTCGGGCTTTCGTTTTTCCGCAAAGGCACGCGGCCCTTCCAGCGCATCTTCCGATTTGATCATTTGTGTGTAAGCGGGAACCGCACCGGACCGCATGAGCGCATAGCCGTCTTTTACATCAAACGGCATCGTCGCTTTGATCACGGCTTTGATCGCTTTCAACGCAAGCGGTGCGTTGGCGGCAATGGTTGCTGCCAGTGCGCGTGCTTCTTGCATCAACTGATCTTTCGGCACGACTTTGTTAATCAACCCCCAGCGCGCGCCTTCCTCGGGCGACATACGCCGCGCAGTCATCAAGAGTTCCATCGCGATGGGCAAGGGGATGCGTTTGGGCAAACGTAACACGCCACCTGAATCCGCCATGATGCCGAGTGTCACTTCAGTTAAGGCAAATTCCGCCGTATCGGCTGCAATGATCAAATCAGCCGCAAGCGCCAATTCGAAACCACCGCCAAAG
>RFXE01000038.1 GCA_009921785.1 Alphaproteobacteria bacterium | reverse complement strand
GGCGGTCGGCGTGGGTAAAGGTGATGAAAAAGAATAAGTTACACCTAAACCTTGCCCTGATGATGTTGCACTGGCTTGCGTCATATTTGTTGTCGCAACTGTGCCTGCAAAAGCACCACCGATTGCGAGCAGTGTTGATTGACCATTCGTAGCGACACCAACACCAATGCCATAGGTAATGTCTGCTGCAGAAAGCGTATTGCCAGCTCCTTGACGGCTCTTTGCTTCATGCGTGTGGGAATTTCCGAAGGAATAGCCCACCATGCTCATCTGATAGGTTACAGATATAGTTTGTTCGACAATCAATCGACCTGGCACCTCGGGGGGCAGTGGCGGTTCGACTCCTCCACCACCTGATGAACCACCATTTGATGAACCGCCACTTGACGAACCGCCACTTGATGGCGCGCCCTGATTGGTCGATCCATTTTTGTTTTCTTGATCTAATGGCAGGCTAACGCGTTGTGATTTTTTATCACGACATTCATTTTGCGTTTGGCCTGTTAGACTCTGTGACGGTAGAGTCGAGGCCTCACAGGGAAGAATGTTGAAAGGCGTCTTTGAAAACGCGTCAACGGGATAAAACAAAAAATTCGATAGGATGATCGCAATTGCGATCCCCGCATAGCGTACAGAAGAATAGAACATCGCAAAGCCTTCCGAGAGAATGGCAAAGCGATCGATCGGCAAAGCTCTTCCGATGGCGCGCGCGGTATCGCGAGCACCTGACCGAATTGCCTGAAAAAGGGGAGCTGCCGGTCGTGTCAGGACCGACAGACGTCAATCATCAACGCATCAAGGCGTTGCGGTTGCGCTTGCCGTTGCGCCGCCAACTCCGGTTCCTTGTGCGTTTTGACCGGGTGTAGATGCGGTAGTCTTCGAGCCCGTCAAAGCAGACGACTGCGAGTTAGATGATGCAGCATCGATTTTGGTATGTGCGTCAGCATTAGCGCCAGCAAGCGAAGTCGATTGTCCGTTACCTGTTGTCATTGTTTGCCCACCCGACTTTCCTGATGCTGTCGATGAGCCACGACCAAGTGCAATATCTGTGGGATTGCTAAAGCTTGCCGAGCCTGAATGACCAACACCCGAACCGCCTGCAGCAGATGCTGATGCCGTATCTGTTGAACCGGCAATGGCAAAAGAGCCGGAAGCGCCCGCAGACATCGTAGCCGTTGTTCCCGTTGTCGAGACACCGGTGGCCGTTCCATAGCCTGTCGATTCAGCAAAATTCGGTTGTGACGATGCTGCAAGACAAAGAGTCGTCGTTGCAACCAAAGTGAAGGCGACAAGCGAAGACGTTAAACTAAAACGCAAACGTGATTCTGATGCATGATTTGAGGAGGCCTGGCGCATCACTAACTGAAGCGGATTAAAAGTCATGACGTCGACTCCATAATGAGGAGACAAAAGACCCATCCGAAACTCAAAAAAATCGGATGCGATGAAGAGCGCTCCCGCACCGACAAGATGTCGATGCAGGAGCCTTTCAATCGTGAGCTCAGAGCTTGCCAGCCGTGGCTTCTCCGCCACCGCTTGCGCTGCTTGAACCCGAAGCCTTTCCGCCATCAGCAGAGCTCGCTGATGATCCGGACATTCCGCCGCCACCTGCAAAGGTCATCGTGCCATAGCCGCCCGAAGATGCACCGGCGACACCAGCGCCGACACCACCGGCATCAGCGGCTGCATTGCCCTTTGTCTTTGACTCAGCCTTCGCTCCACCACCTGCGTTAGTGTCAGCAGTATTGGCGGTGTTCGAGGTGACATTCGTACCACCTGCAGACGCCATCCCACCTGCTTTAGCTTCGGAGCCTGCTTTACCGCCCGACGAGCTACCAGCCGATGTATCAACCATACCGCCGCCGCCTGAAACACCAGCCGCATAGCCTGATTGCGAATAGCCGAGACCACCTGCTGCATTGCCGGCAGTCGCGCCCGAGGCGCTGCCGGTGCCATGGCTCCAAGCCTTTGTGTTGTTGCCTGACTTGCCGCCGCCATAGCTTGTGCTGATATCAAGACCATTGGCCGAAGCTGCAGTCACACCGAGAGCAAGCGCCGCAACAGCGCCAGCCAAAGCAAATTTAGAACGGGAAATAATAGTCCGGGACATCGAAAATCTCCGTTGTTGCGACAGCCGCTCCCGATCCCGAAATTGATTCAGGTCAAGGTCGAACTGTCAGGTGAGGTTAGAAATGATTAGTCTGATATCAGGACGGGCTTTCCAAGGGAGAGCCGCCTTGCTTCGATATAGCTTGAGCGCGGAGCGAGATCATGATGGTTTGAATTCGTAACGATGTATCCGAACGGGATGTCCCGTTAGATAGGACGTCCCTTAATCGGACTGTAATGATTTGATTTTAAACTTTGTGACACGTAAAGGCGTTCCCGTGCTATGTAATTTGAAGTGTATGAGTAAATGAGTTTTGTGGAGTAATCGGGCAATGAACCGCGTGATTTTTGTTTCACTTCTTTTCGCGTCCACATTGATAGTATTGAACGCCTACGCCTTTGAGGATCGGCGAACTGTCGAATTGATGATGGAGGGCTGTCGCTATCAAGCGCTGAAACCCGCTCCCGTGCGCGATGACGAGTGGACCAAAGCTTTTACATGTCGCGACGCACTAAAGATTATCGTTGCCAATGGACGTATTCAGCCAAAATTTTTGGCCTCATGCGTTCCGGATAATGTGCAAGATCACGATATCGCCCGCGCTGTCGTTCAAATTCTTGATCGTAATCCCGAACGATTCAAGGAACGTTTTGATTTACGCGCGACAGCGGCCCTGCACGAAGCCTGGCCGTGTGCAAATTAGTTTTTGTTAGATCTGCTAAGGTAACATAAGGCCCAAATTGACCAATTGGGTACGAAGGTCCGTTTGATTTGTAGGATCACTATCTAAATCGGACAAATCAATCGTCGGCGGCATGATCAAACGACCCATACCCGCAAGAGCCGAAAGATTGCCGAGATTCGGAAAGAAATAGGGTCGCTGTTTGGTCACAGGCGGTTCCGTTGCCGTACCAAAGTCTGTACCTGTTGCAACAACTTTCATGGGTAACAGCTTATTGCCAAGACCAATCGAATCCAGAGTGGCAGCAAGACTTGACGCTTGAGAGATCGTCAATTCTGCAACGGCACCCTGATCAGCCGCATAAATTGATTTCAACAATCCTGTCGAGTCGAGCGTCTTCAAATGGGTAGAAATTGCGAGCTGCTCAGTGGCGTCAGACGATATCAATGAACCAATTGAATCAGCGATCGACAATGAAAGCGGATAGTCTGACAGATTGTTATCTCGTAGCGATTTTTGGAAGTCCGTCACACTGGCGATAGAGAAATCAGCAGGTACTGTTGCGTTAATAGACCGCAATTTACCATCCGACGCCAATTTTGCCAGGCGCGTAATCTGATCGGACATAGCACTTGGTGTCCCCGATATTTCAAGGCCCGCGAGGAGTTTTGCGAGAACATTGCCTTTACCGGGTTCAATCACGGGGCCCTGATTATTGCTTGTCGGATAGATCGTTGACAATTGACCAACATCAAGTGCCGAAGTGACGCGGATGCCGCTGATCTTTGAGTTAAGTGCAGTATGGGCAGGAGGACTCAAATCCAAAGCCAAAGCCTGCTCAGCCGTATCAACAATACGAAACGCTTCAAATTTCGAGAAGGCAGAACCCAAATCCTCGAATTGAACGGCTTGTTCAGTTTTAACGTCGCCAACAATTTTAATGGAACTGATCGAAGGCGCGTCGCTCCCAAAGAGAGAATCGCTCGCGGAAAGAAGCGCCGACGCTGTATCCGAAATTTGAAGTGGGCGGAGCAAGCTAACATTCGTATGGCCTTGCAGAAGCGTCGTAATATCCTTTGCCTGCTGCGCGGAAACGGTACCCGAGTTATCAAGAACAAAGGGACCGGGATTATTCAACAAGATGCCAAGAGCCTTCGCATTACGGGCTATTTCGACCGATGACAGGGCTAATGTGCCACTTGGAAGATCCGTCAAGCGGAGACTGTTGAGTTTATCGGCATCAGCAAGAGAGCCAATAACACCCAGATGCGATTTGAAATAGGAGAGCGGTTGCGCAACATCAATCGGTGCAGATGTTGACGTGATGGTTCCGAGTTTCTGTTCACTCGAAATCTTCTGGATATTCGAACCCAAGAACATAATTGAATCGATGCTGTCGCGAATATTGACACGACGCACATTGGCGAGGGCCGCAACAGAATTCGCATTAGCCGCTGTCACATCACGAACAGAAACCTGATAACTTGCACCAATTTTTGACAACACATTGGCGCCCGCTTTGAATTGTGAATAAGTCAATTGCAATTCACTTGAGGACGTTCCAGTTAGCTGCAAAGCCTTCAACGCACCGGAATTGGCCATCTGCCCCAATTTTGTCCAGACATCACCTTGAGACAGATTGAGAGGATCGTCTGCGACGATTACAGGATAAGCAAGTTTTTTCATCAAATCGGTTGTCAGCGAAACGGCTTGCGCGCCCGAAATGCGGTCAGCTGTTAATGTGAATGTTGAGGGGGGAGCAAGTTTCGGAAGCAACTTTGTCAGCCCCTGCATTTGCGTAAAACTGACTTTAATAACATTCGGATCAACAGCTGGTTTAACCGATGCAATTACACCAACATCAATAAGCTTATTGAGCTTTTCAATTGAATTTGAATTTAGGCTCGTGATCGATTGATTTAGATTTAAAGTGAAGGGCACTTTGAGTGACGCTTTATTTGTAACGTCGATCTTCAAGGCCTCATCAAGCGTTTTAGTGGGAACCTGCGCTTGGAACAGTTTAGCCAAGGCTGATATATTGACCACTGGTGATGACGCACTCTTAGCCGCCGTCGATGACGTCGACGTCGTGCCTTTTTTAACCGAGATGCTGCTCGACACGCTCGAAACAGACGTAACCATTGCCAGCCTTCACGAATTCGCCCAGCCGTCGCCGGACATGGATATCCGGACTTGAATTAGCAATTCTGGTGCCAGCTAAGACATCATCTCGATTTTCGAGGTTTTTCTCGAAAATGTCCGAAATGCCGCCTATTTGGTAACGATTCCTCAAAAAATCAGGCAGTGCGGCGATGCAGCCTGCCCCAAGCCCCTCTTGATCTAGGTCAAGGCTCGGGGACCTTCGCTCCCTATTCTCCGGCACGGATAACCCTCGATAGGAACACCCCCGTGCCTGAAATGATCGATATGAAGGCCATTGCGTCTAGCCCCGTCACCCACGAACCTTTTGACTTTTTTGCGGTCGAGAATGTTTTGTTGCCCGGCGCTTTGGATGCCATACGCAACGATTTCCCGTTGGTCGAAAAGCCGGGGATTTATCCCATCGGGAATGTCCAGGGTGGCCCCGCTTTTGACTCGCTTGTTGATGCGATCCGCAAACCTGAATTTTCGAAATTGATTGGTAAAAAATTCGGTATTGATCTTCAGGGATTGCCCCTGATGATTACGGTGCGCGGCAGAGCGCAACAAAAAGACGGCCGCATCCATTGCGACAGCAAGGACAAAGTCGTGACATGCCTTCTGTATCTCAATGATAAATGGGATGACGCAGGCGGGCGCTTGCGAATGCTTTTTAATGGAAGCGACATTGACAACTTTGCCGCTGAAATTTCTGCGCATGGCGGAAGCTTCGCCGCGTTTCGTGTGACACCTCAATCATGGCATGGGCATAAACCCTATGTCGGTGAGCGCCGCTATGTGATGTTCAACTGGATCCGCTCAGATGATGCATTACGCAATCACGAGCTACGACATAGAATTTCAGCATATATGAAAAAATTTATACCCTTTTTCTATAAAGGACGCTGATATGACAGCGCTTCATAACATTAGCAGAGACGATAGCCTATCTTTATCAAGGCTTATTGAAAGCTCCTTCATCAGCGCGCTCAAGCACGCGCGTGTTATCATATCACCCTATCGTCATTGGCTGCTTGAAAATAGCCTTCCCAACATTGTTGCGCATGATCTCGCCTCACTTCCTTTTGAAGCGCCCTCAGCTATGACGCATGATGGGCGTCGCGAGAGCAACAATTCAAAGCGTATCTATTTTAACGCGGAACATCAAAATCAATTTCCTCTCATCGCTGCCTTTACAAATGCTTTTGATAGCAGGGCTATTCGTAGAATGCTTAAGGCCGAAACCGGCGCGGAATTGGATGATGCTCATCTGCGTGTTGAATATTGTCAGGATACGGGCGATTTCTGGCTTGAGCCGCATACCGATATCGCGGTGAAACGATTCACAATGCTGATCTATCTCTCTGATGATCCAGCCTTAGAAAATTGCGGTACCGATGTTTATGATTCAACGCCCGATCACGCTCTCGTTCACACCGCACCCTATATGTTCAATGGCGGACTGATATTCGTTCCAGGACGCGATACGTGGCATGGGTTTAGTCGCCGAGAGATCAAGGGAATCCGAAAATCCCTCATCATCAATTATGTAGGGGCAGAGTGGCGTGACAAATGGGAGTTGGCTTAACGTTCTGCCCTCTAAGCTCAGAGCGCTTTCCAAGATTTGAAACATTCCAAATTCAATATGAGTTCATTGACAGGCCAACGCTAAGGTAGATAGGTCAATTTCAAATTAGCCATTCCGTTTTCATCTCAGGTACCTATGTCCGACGCTCAAAAAGATCCGCTGATCATTCCGCTTGGCAGCGGCCATAAAGGGCTAAAAGGAATCGTCGTTGCGGTCGGGCGCACAGAAAGATCTGACACGCAAGCTGACGAGGTTTTTGACGCGGAACTAGAGCGTCGGCTTCTAGAAATCGGTTTTGTTGAAGGCGCCGAGGTCGAAATCCTGCATGAGGGATTTATCGGGAAAGACCCGATTGCCGTGCGCGTGGATGATATGAGTGTGGCGCTTAGGCGGCGCGAAGCCAATGTCATCCTGATCAAGCCGGTGGTGGCCTAAACCTAATCGGCATCTAAAGATTATTGACCCCAAAATAAAAATCCCCTCCGACAACAAGTGCCGGAGGGGATTTAATCTTTGACCCGATATTAGACCTATCGTGTAAGCGGCAGCAGCGCCTCACGAATTTCACGCGCAGATCGTCGTGCAACAGCCGCAGCCTCTGCGGCCGTAAGAACTTGATCTTTTTCTAAAAGAACGATCGCAGTTGCGCGCGGATTATCACGCGCTTGTGCTCCCAATTTCTGATCAACAGACGCGTCCTGACTTTCCTGATTGTCGAGCGTTTCGCCAAACAGCAAGATCATGATCGTTTTTCCAACAATGTTCATCAAAATCGAGAACAAGATCAATCCGGCGAACATTGTGAATGCGGCAACAACGCGCCCTAAGACCGTCACGGGATACATGTCGCCATAGCCGGTTGTTGTAAGCGTCACAACGCACCACCACATCGCCGTGGGAATCGATGTGAAGAAACGCTTGTCTTCAGGGATCGGATTTCCGCTAATCGGATCATGAGGCATGAAGGTCTGAGGCTCTGCGCCCGCTTCCAATGTCGCATCAAGCGCGGCTTGCCCTGCAACAAGGGAATGCGGCGCGTAGAGCTCACCTTCCGCATAATACATCAAGCTCGAAGACATCATCATCACCGCGAAGAGTGTGATGAGATAAATATTGAGATTAATCAGAAGAGGATTGCGATTTTTGGAAATCTGCGTGCCCAACATTTCCAAAGCTTGACGTGCGAGTTTCAAAACACGCATTACCCGCAACACGCGCATCACCCGGAGAACACGTGTTCCGCGTAAGGCCTGCGTATCGAGAAGCAAGAGTAGTGATGGCAAGATCGACAAAAGATCGACGAGGCCCCAGAAGCTGAAAACAAACTTCAATCTCTTTTTTGCAAAATATACGTTACAGACATATTCGAGAATGAATACGCCAAGCGTTATATTCTCAACGGCTTTCATAAACTCCCGATGATGCTCGGCAACATCGGAGAGCGTTTCAACCGCAATTCCGATACATGACGTGAAAATGAAAAACGCAATGAAGTTCTGAAAATAGCGATACCACGGGTAAGTGACATCCGTGAACATCCGCTCAAGAAAAAGCATCGGGCCGCTACGCATTACTCTACTCCACCAAAAAACGCGTCGGCACTATCGCGGGCAGTCTGAATTTTGTCAATTTCATGGCAAACTGCCTTAGCCTGTTCAAACTATTGCCCAAATCAGCAATCATTCTGTAACCGTTCGACTGGTAAATCCCTGATGACCACATCGGAAACGGGGTCTAGAGGCCATGGCCGACGACGACGCAGCACGGATTGAAAAGTTGGAGGGCGAAATCGCCCGCCTCCGTCAGCTTGTCGCTGATTACGCCGCCGAGGCCGCCCGCCTTCGGCAAAGCGATCAGGCCCGTGCGCGGCAAAATAATACCCCCCAACCCGTTCGCCTGACGAATGAAGAGACGGATTTTGCTCTCTCAATGGGCAAAAAGGCGCCCCGCACATCCCGTCGCAAGTCAGCCTGATACGATTGACAAGCTTGACCACCGCCCTCTAGGTCGGCGTCCCTGAGTTAACCTCGAGGCTTGGATGTCGATCTCTTCCGTCGCACGCGACGTCCGTTCCGGATTCATCACTATGTTGCCGATTGCCCTGGCGGTCGTTCCGTTCGGGCTGCTTTTGGGCAGCGAGGCTGTCCGCAAGGGCCTCACGCCCGCAGAGATCGGGTTGATGAGCATGATTGTCTTTGCCGGCTCCGCACAATTTTTGACCGTGAGTATATGGACCCACCCTGCGCCTTGGGCCGCTTTTGCGCTCGCGGCATTTCTGATCAATCTGCGTCATGTCCTGATGTCGGCATCGCTTTCGCCAAAGCTCAAGGCCTTCCGATCATCTCAAAAGGCGCTTGTGGCGTTTCTTCTTGCTGACGAAATCTGGGCCTTAAGTGAGAGGCGAGCGGCCCATCATCCCCTCACACCGGGTTTTTATTTTGGAACAGCTGTCGGTTTTTACCTGATCTGGCTCGCAGCGACTGTCGCGGGAACATTTCTGGGGGAAGCCCTGCCCGCCCCGGAGACTATCGGATTTGATTTTGTCTTCGCCGCTCTTTTCATCAGCCTAGTGACGGGCTTTGCGAAATCATGGCGGGCGATCCCCATTATTCTCGCAAGCCTCTTCGCATCGCTTCTTTTTAAAACTCTTTATGGCGGAACGGGCTTTATCCTCGCGGGTGGCCTAGCGGGAATCGGGGCGGCGGCACTGCTTCCGCCTGAAAAGAAAAAGACGCCATGACCATCGATCCCGCAACCTTCCTTGCTATTCTCGCTATGGCTATTGCCACCTATGCGACGCGTATTTCGGGGTTCATCATTGGCCCCTATCTCCCTGAAGAAGGCCGTCTTCGACAGGCGCTTGATGCTGTACCCGCCGCCGTTCTTACCGCCGTCGTTGCGCCAACAATCGTCAGTGGACCGGCTGAGCTTATCGCTTCGGTTGCCACCATTATTGCGGCACGGCGCCTTCCCGCGCTCGGCGCTATTGCTGTCGGTGTCGGCACCGTTTTGGTGGGGCGTCATTTTTTCGGAGGATGGTGATTATGCCGATCCGCGCGTCTATTACCGATATTGACCCAATTTTGGCCTTTCAAGAGCGAGCTTATAATGAAAACCGCGCCATTAAAGGCGTTGAGCCCTTGCCCTTGAGTGTCGATTACACGGGCCTTTTTGCCTATATGGAATTCTGGCTCGAAGGGCCGAAAGAAGCTCCCGAGGGTTTAGTCATTCTTGATCCGACCCATGAACCGCCGGGCGACGCGCTCTTTCTATGGAGCATCGCGACATCCCCCGAACAGCGCGGACGTGGCTTGGGCAACCGCCTCTTACAATTTGTTGAGGACCGCGCCCGCACCCTCGGGCAGAAAGCGGTCACACTGGTAACCAATAGCCGCCTCCCCGAACGGATCGATTGGTATCTCCGTCACGAATTTGTCATCACACGGCACGAAACTCTCGCCGACCGTACCGTCGTTCATATGCGGAAAAATCTCGTAGACCGTCTTTAATCTCGTTGTTTCAACGCTGACCTGATACCAACCCCTACAAAATCTGAAGGGCGAGCCGTTAAATATACTTGGCAAAACACGTTGGACGCGGCCAGCCAAGTTTGGTAAAGCCCCGGCCATAGATCCGCCAGCGGATTAGCATTCACTTGTCCCAACCCTTAGAAAAAAGAGGCCCACCATGAAAAAGATTTTGATTACAGCCGCTGCTCTCCTCGCCCTCGCTGCCGTTCCTGCCGAAGCGAAGTCAAAAGCACCAGCTAAGGCCGCTCCGGCTCCTGTTGCTAACGAAGCGACCGATGGCTTCCTCGTCTGCGGACTTCTCGTCGTTCCGGCTCGTTGCACCATGACCGAACGCGTTGTTGGTGGCGTGGTATTCGGTGCGGCACTCGGCGCTGTTGTTGGCTCAGTTTATACGACCGCTGCGGGCGCGCAGACCGTCGCACAAAGCATCCAGAACGCCGCGCTCATCGGCGCGGGCGTGGGTGGCCTCGGCGGCGCAGCTATTGGCCACGCAAAGTAATTTGTTGGATATATGCTCGACCTCAATCGGGCTTAGCACGATAAAAGCCCCGCACATTGCGGGGCTTTTTTTAAATTATTTGAATGGCGTTTTACCGTTAATCACACCAGGACCTGTTGCGTATGATGATCTTGCTCTCTCGCTTCGGCACTAAGCCCTTGTCTTGGAGTGTAAAGGGCGTCGCACGCGTTGCGCTGATCATGGGCTGCTTCTTGTTCATATTTCAAGAAACAAGTATGGCGCAAAATGCTGACGCTTTGAAAAAAGCGCGCCAGCAATGCAGTCGCCTAGCAGAAAAAATTGCAAATACACGCAAGCTTGAAAACAACACCGTCCAATCTATGAGTAATTACAATCTCGATAAGGACACATGTTTCGCGCAAATTGAAGTCTCGCAACTATTGCAATCAGCAGAAACGAACGAAACAGAGAAGCGCCACCGCCAAGTGATCCTGATTAACGCCACGACGAATGACATTCTTGCTATCGCCATGTGGGAAGAACCCAAGGGGCTGCGTGTCGGACATATTTATGATCCAAAATATGAAGGCCCCCGCGATGACTATGAAAAAATTGAAGCCTATATGCGAAAAAAAATGGCGCTCAATGTGCGATAAGCGCAGCCTTCTTGTGCGGAGTATTTGACGATGAGCCTAAACTCTGTGCGTGCCTTCTTCTTGCACCATGCCCCCGATATCGACATCATTGTTACGGAAGCAAGTTCTGCTA
>RFXE01000370.1 GCA_009921785.1 Alphaproteobacteria bacterium | reverse complement strand
GCTTCCATGATTTCAGGGGAGAACGGACGCAACTGGGCGCCGCCCTGCTGGACGAGGCGCTTGATGGCGGCTGGGTTGCGGGCGTCATATTTGGCCTGCATGTCAACATTGGCTTGAGCCGCCGCTGCTGTCAGAAGGCTCTGATAAGACTTCGGCAATTCGGCCCATTTCGCGCTGTTCGTGAAGAAGTGAAGCGATGCGCCGCCTTCCCACCAACCGGGATAGTAATAGAAAGGCGCGACTTTGTTGAAGCCGAGCTTTTCATCGTCATAGGGGCCGACCCACTCAGCGGCGTCGATCGTGCCTTTTTCAAGCGCCGGATAGATGTCGCCGCCTGCGATCTGCTGGGGTACCGCGCCAAGCTTGGCGAGCACTTTACCGGCGAGGCCGCCGATACGCATTTTCAAGCCTTTGAAGTCTTCAATCGACTTGATTTCCTTGCGGAACCAGCCGCCCATCTGCGTGCCAGTGTTGCCACCGGGCATCGAGATGAAATTATAGGATTTGAAGAACTCGTTCATGAGATCGAGCCCGCCGCCATGATAGAACCATGCGTTCTGCTGGCGTGAATTGAGGCCGAACGGCACGGCTGTGGCGAAAGCAAAAGTCGGATCTTTGCCGAAATAGTAATAGGGCGCCGTGTGGCACATTTCGACGGTGCCATTGGTGACGGCATCGGCGGCCTGTAGGCCCGGCACGATTTCACCGCTGGCGAAGACTTGAATCTGGAACTTGTTGTCTGTCGCTTCGGCAACCGTTTTCGAGAGCGTTTCAGCTGCGCCATAGATTGTGTCGAGCGACTTCGGGAAGCTCGATGTCAGGCGCCATTTGATTTCGGGAGCGGATTGGGCAATGGCCGGCTTAGCCAGTGCGGCGCCAGCGAGTCCTAAACCCGCGGCCTTAACAAATTGACGTCTCTTCATTGTGCGATCCCCCTCTTTTTTGATGGTTAAACCCTATGCATGGCTGCACATTAACCAAAGCATGGCATTGATACGTAGAACTCTCAAGTTGGACCAATGGCGAGTTGACGTAAAAGGAGGGAGATTTGGCGCTTATTTCTTACTTAACGACGGTGCGGCTCGATGCGGGTGCCCGGCGCTTTCTCGCTGAAGATCTGAAAGCGGCGGGGATTTCGCGTCCGCTGATGGTCACGGATCGTGGCGTCCGAGCGGTTGGCCTGCTTGATCTGGTTCTAAAGGACGGGGGAATCGACGCTGGTCTCCCGATTTTTGACGAGACTCCCTCAAATCCGACTGAAGAGGCAGCCGAACAGGCGCTCGCGCTTTACCGAGAGGCGAAATGTGACGGGCTCATCGCTTTGGGTGGCGGCTCGGCGATGGACCTCGCCAAAGCGGTAGCGGTTATGGCCGCTCATGAGGGGCCGCTTGCTTCTTTCGCCGTCGTCAATGGCGGGATACCGAAGATAACGGTTGAGACCGCGCCCACGCTTGCGATTCCCACAACGGCGGGAACAGGAAGCGAAGTGGGTCGCGGCGCGATCATCAGTTTTCGTGATGGGCGCAAGCTCGGCCTGCTTTCGCCTTATCTCATCCCCAAACGCGCGATTTGCGATCCTGAATTAACTTTGGGGTTGCCAGCGATGTTGACGGCCGCGACCGGCATGGATGCGATTAGTCATTGCATTGAATGTTTTATATCGCCCACTGATAATCCTGTGGCGGCAGCCATCGCGATT
>RFXE01000369.1 GCA_009921785.1 Alphaproteobacteria bacterium | reverse complement strand
GCTCATAATGACGTGATTCAGAAATTACTGCGGCGGGTGCGCAAGGGCTGCCGCGTCGTATATATTCCCGGCAATCATGATGAGTTTCTGCGCGATTATGTTGGCCAGAATTTTGGTGGCGTCGAGCTTCATGAAGAGATCGTGCATGAAACCGCTGACGGCAAGCGCCTGCTCATTCTGCATGGCGACAAATTCGATGTTGTCGTCAATAATGTGAAATGGCTCGCGCATTTGGGCGATTGGGCTTATGATATTGCGATTGGACTCAATATCACGATTGGATGGGTAAGGCGGCGTCTGGGCCTGCCTTATTGGTCCTTTTCCGGCTGGAGTAAGCAGAAGGTGAAACGCGCGGTGAATTTCATCGGTGCCTTTGAGCGTGCGGTTATCAATGATGCGCGCAAATTTGATGTCCATGGTGTCGTATGTGGCCATATTCATGCGCCAGTCATTCGCCAATTCGAAGATTACCTTTATCTCAACACAGGCGATTGGGTTGATTCCTGCTCAGCGCTTGTTGAGGGGTTTGATGGCACGCTTGAATTGATGCGTTGGACGTCGTTGCGCGCGGTGAATACTCTTCTTGACGACGAGCGTGAAGAATTGCGATCGGCGGCCTAATGCGCGTACTTGTGGTAACGGATGCGTGGCATCCGCAAGTTAATGGCGTTGTGCGGTCTCTCGAACAGCTTGAAGCAGAAGCGCGCCGCATTGGCGAAGAGATCGTTTTTATCACGCCTGAGCAGTTCCGCACTGTGCCGATGCCTGGCTATGCAGAAATTCGTTTGTCGCTCGCGCGACCCAAAATTTTGAATGATTTGATTGATGCGGCAAAACCTGATGCCGTGCATCTGGCGACAGAAGGACCGTTGGGTTTGCTCGCACGACGTGCCTGTCGGGCACGCAATCTATCGTTCACGACCTGTTATCACACACGCTATCCGCAATATCTTCGTGCACGCTTACCCGTGCCCGAGCAGTTGACTTATGCGCTGCTTAGAAAATTTCATAATAGCGGCGACGGGACCATGGTTGCGACTGAAGCATTGGGCGATGAATTGCGGGATAAAGGATTTAACCGCTTGATGCTGTGGTCGCGTGGCGTGGATACGGATTTATTCCGTCCGCGCGATGAACGTATCCTCGCACTTCCCGGTCCGGTTTATCTGTGCGTCGCACGGTTAGCGGTCGAGAAGAATCTCGAAGCCTTTTTGAGTCTTGATCTTGAAGGCTCTAAAGTGATCGTTGGCGACGGTCCTGATCGCGCGCGGTTGCAGGCAACTTATCCCGACGCGCATTTTCTCGGCGCGCAATTTGGTGAGGATCTCGCGCGCCTTTATGCGTCAGCTGATGCTTTTGTGTTTCCAAGCCGCACGGAAACTTTCGGCCTTGTTTTGCTCGAAGCGCTCGCCTCTGGTCTTCCGATTGCGGCTTTTCCTGGCCTTGGTCTCATTCGTGATGTAGCGGATGCAGGATGTGCAATACTTGATGACGATCTCGCTGTTGCCGCGCGTCAGGCTGTCCGCCTTTCATCCAAAGAGGCACGCGCCTTCGCATCACAATTTTCATTCGAACAATCAACGCGGCAATTTTTTGATAATGTTCAGCGGGGAATGGGACGATAACGTCTTGTCGCTGTGACGATTGATTTTATCATTGTGATGACGCTGCTTTTATAGCCCGTGTGTTTTTTATTCCCCCCACCCCAAT
>RFXE01000368.1 GCA_009921785.1 Alphaproteobacteria bacterium | reverse complement strand
TGGTCGAGCGCGCCAAAGGCCGCAGCCTTCCGGTCTGACGGATCAAGGCGGCCGCCGGGAAAGACGAATTTCGACGGCATGAATTTAAGATCCTGATGCCGCTTGCCCATGAGGATTTTGGGCGTCTTGCCGCGATCGTCGACGAGGATCAGGCTTGCCGCATCAACCGGCTTGACGGCGCTCATGTATCGTCACCGCCAAATCCATGCATCCGCAACGCCCATTGCAGGCCGATGACAGCACCTTTGACGGGCTGCAACAGCGCGAGGCTCAGAATAAGCGTCATCAGCGGCCAGATCGTCATATGGATCCAGAGCGGCCATAGTCCTTCGGCATCGGTCGACATCAACGTGCCGATCACGACATGGCCGACAATGAAGAGCACGATATAGGCAGGCAGATCATCAGCGCGGTGATGAGAGAGATCTTCACCGCAAGAGGCGCAAGTGGGATTCACTTTGAGATAGCGACCGAACAATTTGCCTTGCCCGCAATGCGGACAATGACCCGCGAAACCCAAGCGGATGGCGCGCCAGCGATCACGCGGCGGCAAGGGGTCTTGGCGGTCGGGAAATTCAAGTTCAGTCATTTTACTTCCGTCTTCTTTTGCTTTGAGAAAGCTTGCGATCAAAGGCATTTGCTGCGCGCGCAACATCACTGATGCGTGGCCCTTTTTTCGCTTTGCGGATGCCTTTGCTTTTTAAACGGTTGCCGGAACCGCTACCTGATGACCCGCCGGTGAGAATTTCAAAACGTAAGGCACCGGCAACGGGCGCGGCTTCAACAAGACGCACAGATACGGTATCGCCCAAGCGGAAGGTTTCACCCGTGCGTGTGCCAACAAGCGCGTGGAGTTGTTCTTCAAAGCGATAATAATCAGCGCCGATAGTGGAGGCGGGCACAAACCCATCAGCGCCGGTCTCATGCAATTTGACGAAGAGGCCCGAACGCGTAACACCCGCAATGCGGCCTTCAAAAATATCGCCGATTTTTTCATGCAAGTGAAACGCGATGAGACGATCAATCGTCTCGCGTTCCGCCGCCATCGCCCGCCGTTCGGTCGCTGAAATCTCGGCAGAAATTTCGGCAAGCTGCGGCATATATTTTTCACTCAACCCATCAGACCCGAGTGCTGCTGACCGGATCAGGGCGCGATGCACGATGAGATCGGCATAACGGCGAATAGGCGAGGTGAAATGCGCGTAGCGTCGCAAATTCAAACCAAAATGGCCGATGGATTGCGGTGAGTATTCAGCTTGCGCCTGACTGCGCAAGACGATTTCATTGATGAAGATTTGATGTTCCGTATCGCGGAATTTTTCCAAGATGCGATTGAATTGCATCGGCGTGAGACGTTCGCCTTTCGGCAAATCGGTGCCAAGATCAGCAAGCACGGCGCGCAATGTCTCGCGCTTCTCTGCACTTGGTTCATCATGCACGCGATAGATCAAAGGCACTTGTGCGCGTTCAAGAATTTCAGCGGCGGCGACATTTGCCAAAATCATAAAATCTTCGATCAAGCGATGCGCATCAAGGCGTGCGGGGACATAAACGCGTTCAACCGCGCCATTCGCATTCAATTTCAATTTGCGCTCGGGCAAATCGAGATCAAGCGGGTTACGCGCGCGGCGTTCCTCACGTGTAGCGTTCCAAGCTTGATA
Source organism: Alphaproteobacteria bacterium (assembly GCA_009921785.1). Lineage (GTDB taxonomy): Bacteria > Pseudomonadota > Alphaproteobacteria > Rhizobiales > Beijerinckiaceae > CAIUPE01. Next base: position 79 of record RFXE01000368.1, on the reverse strand, counting down.
AAGTATTTTGAGCCAAGGATAGGCCTCATGCGTGCGCTCATCCGCATCCATGATCGCTTGTGCTTTTTCATAAGCAAGC
>RFXE01000367.1 GCA_009921785.1 Alphaproteobacteria bacterium | reverse complement strand
TTCGCCATGCGCGCTTATGGCAAAGGCCGGGGGCAAAAGAAAGGCCGCCGCGGCCCCTATATCTCAGTCCCCGATGAGGGCGGCGATTTCCTCCGGCGCCTTGCCGATCAGCGCGAGATAGGAGCGGGCGGTGGAGTCGGGCTTGGCCCGCCCTTGTTCCCAATCGCGCAGCGTGCCGAGCGGAATGCCATAGCGCCGCGCAAAGCCATGCTGCGTGAGCCGCGTGCGATGGCGGATGCGGCGGATGAGGCGGCAGAGCGGATCGCCCGCAGGATCGTCTGCGGGATCATAGGCAGGCTCAATCGATGTGAGAGTGGTGAGCGGGTCCATGCGCCAAATCTGCGCGACGGGGCCGCTCTGCGCACCTGTCACATGTGACAGGGTTAGGGGGCGCGTTTGGCCGGAGTGCGGGTTTTTTTCACGAGCTTTGTCGCTTTCGCCAATGCGGCAGGCCTGCTCGTGATTTTCGCGGGTGATTTGTAAAAGGGGCGCGCAGATTTCCAGTCGATATAGGCGGAGATATCCTCGCCTGCATCGAATTTGCGATCAAACTCTGCTGCGGATATTTTCTTCATAGGCCTTTGCTTCTAACCGACGTGAGCGCCGAACGGATATCAGCCGGATTTTCATGTTACGCCAAGTGTATATTGCCGTCCATGATTTTCCTTCAAGGCGGCCTACAACGATATAACGCCTTTCGCCTTCAGCTTTGCTATCGAATTCCAATAAATAACGATCATCCCAGAGCTTTTGGGCTTGGATAAAATCAATCCCATGTTTTTCATAATTGATCTGGCTTTTTGCCGGATCGAATTCAAAAAAACTCATGGAGTGAGGTTAGCGAAGCCCTTGCGTCAGACGACCTGTCACATGTGACAGGGTTACGGGCGCTATTGCGCGGTGCGTGCATTATCACGCAAGCGCCGTTCGAGCGTGGTGCTGAGCGCCTCGCTTTCTTTGAGGGCGTCTTCGAGCATATCGATGAGGAAATGCGCGGCATTGAGCGGCGCGGGGTCGGTGTCGTCGCGATGGGCGGCCTCGTCGCGCAATTTGGTGAGGCAGCTTTGGAGAATGATGGCGGCGGCCGTGCTCATGCGCCAGAGGGGAGTGGGCGTAGCATTGGAGGGTTGGACGGGAGGTTAGATTGGGTTGTAGCTTTTTATTAAAGTGTGAAGAGGAATTAGGGCTTAGGGCTTAGGGCTTAGGGCTTAGAATTTATTCAGCCGTCATTGCGAGCGAGAGCGAAGCAATCCAGTTGATGGTGCAAAAAGAGTCTGACTGGTTCCGTCCCTAATCTATTACAAAACAGCGCCCTAAGATAAGATCAAACAATGCGCGAACCAGCAGTCTATATTATGGCGAGTGAGCGAAACGGAACGCTTTATGTTGGCGTAACACCCGATATTGGTCGTCGCGCCTATGAGCATCGCGAAGGCTTGGTGCCGGGTTTCACGACGCGGTATCAATGTAAAGTGCTCGTATGGTTTGAATTTTATGAGCGCATGACCGATGCGATTGAACGCGAAAAACAAATCAAAGCCGGATCACGGAAATACAAATTGCGTCTCATTGAAGAGTTGAATCCTAAATGGAAGGATTTGTTTGAGACGCTTGCTTAATTTAGGTTATTTATAGTGGGTATTGTTCTGTAGAGCGTGACCATTTCAATTCATTCGGAACCATCAATTGGATTGCTTCACTCTCGCTCGCAATGACGGACTAGAATATGATTTATTTCTTT
>RFXE01000366.1 GCA_009921785.1 Alphaproteobacteria bacterium | reverse complement strand
TTGCAATACCCCGCACAAGCGCGCGGGTTGTTTGTACTTTACGAGACACGATCGACACTTTCGCGCCGACAAGCGCATTTACGAGAGTGGACTTGCCGGCATTCGGAACGCCGATCAATGCAACATAGCCGCAGCGTGTGGACGTTTGTTCAGTCATTATGGTCTTTCTACACCTTCGCGCGTCATAAACGCTTCAGCGGCAGCATGTTCAGCCAAGCGCTTTGACGGTCCCTCCGCTTCACAAGGCGAAAAACCTTGCACCTCAGCGGCAATCACAAAAAGCGGCGCATGATCAGGGCCACTGCGCTTCACTTCGCGATAGACAGGAACTGGCAATGCGCGTCCCAGCGCCCATTCTTGCAAACTCGATTTCGCATCGCGCCGCCCTGCGTCGCTTTCATGAAGTTTCACGCCAAAGCCCCGCTCAACGACGGACCGCGCTGTCTCATAACCACCATCGAGATAAATCGCAGCGATAATCGCTTCGCAGACATCACCAAGAAGAACGCCCTTCTTGCGTAAGCCCGATTGCATTTCGCCGGGACCTAAACGAATGAAAGGACTTACACCCCAAGCTTCGGCAACCTGCGCGCAACTCTCTTTACGGACCAATGTCGCAAGGCGGCGCGACAACACACCTTCATCCTCGCTCGGGAAAGTGCGATAGAGGATTTCCGCAATCGCTAGACCCAATACACGATCGCCTAAAAACTCCAGACGCTCATAATAGGCATCTGTCGTAACAGGCCCCTTAACGGCACTCACATGAGTTAAAGCCTGCTCGAGAAGTACACGGGTCTTAAAAGAATAGCCTATCTGCTTTTCGAGATCGGCAAGATCAGGGCTTATGCGCTTCGACGCCACGCGTTCATCCGATCCGGCTAAAGATACGTGACCACCGCACAGTCCAAGGCCATTCCCAAATTTTCCATGCCGCCGAGTCCTCTCCAACCGAGAAGAAGATAACTTCCGCGCGACCAACAAAATTTTCATAAGGCACATAGCCCACGCCTTGCGAAGACATGTCACGCGAGTCGAGTGAGTTGTCGCGGTTGTCGCCCATCATGAAAAAATGTCCGGCAGGGATCACATAAACGGATGTGTTGCGACCAAGCTTATTGCCGAATTTTTCAAGCTCCTGAATCGTATAGCTCACCCCATTCGGAAGTGTCTCGCGATAATAGGTTGCTTCATCCTTATAGCCCGCGCCGGAACTCAATTCTTTCGTGCCAATTTTTTGTTTAGGAACTGCTTGACCATTAATATGAAGAATGCCGTCGATCATTTGAATGCGATCACCGGGTAATCCGATCACGCGCTTGATGTAATCAATCGACGGATCTCGTGGTAATTTGAACACGGCAATATCGCCGCGTTGTGGTTCCGATCCTAAAATTCGACCCGAGAAAAGCGGCGGGCTAAAGGGGATCGAGTGTTTTGAAAATCCATAAGAAAATTTCGAGACGAAAAGATAATCACCAACGAGCAAGGTCGGCACAAGTGAACTTGAAGGAATATTGAAGGGCTGGAACAATAGCGTCCGGATCACGACGGCGATCAAGAGCGCCTGAACGATGACCTTAACAGTTTCGACAACCCCTGAGTCCTGCGCCTTGTCTTCTATCGGTGTTTTGAGGTCGCTCATCTCAGCTCAACTTTCTCTCTTTGATTAGCCAGGGCTCCGTCCGCCATGGCGTGAGGCATTCTATAGTCCTGCCACTCCTGACTCGCAATCAAGACG
>RFXE01000365.1 GCA_009921785.1 Alphaproteobacteria bacterium | reverse complement strand
CGATCAGCGTTGCCGCGGCCTCTTCCGAGAGGCCGGGGATCAGAATCGCGCGCCATGGTGTCAGGCGCAGTTCGCCGGATCCGTCTTTTGCGGCGGCTTGCGCAAGCGCGATCAAACCCTGCGCGCTGAAGCGGCCAAAGGGTGCGCCAACGCCTAGATATCCGTGCGCGCCGAGCGTGTGAAAGCCGAAGGGGGAAGGTGTCGTGCTGGCGCGCGCATGCGTGATGAGTGTGGTGAGAACGACGGTTTTGAAGAGGGCTTCTGCGCCTTCAGCGTGAAGCCAATCTTTGAGTCTTTTGAATCGCTTATCCGATGTATTTGATGCGTTGATGAAAGCGAGGGCCACTTGTTCTGCGGTGTTTACAAGATGCTCTGGTTCGATCAGCGCGACGGTTTCCGAACCTGCAAGACGCACTGCATAGTGAACACGGCTCTCATGCGTGATCGCTTCAAAGCCGATATCGGCTTCTTCATGTGCGAGCGGCAGAGTGCTGCCATCATCAATCAAGAATCCGAATTTCGCGGGCAGGTCATGGAGCGCGCGGTTGTTAATCAAGCGCGCTTCCAACGCTTTCACATCGGGCCTGATATCGAGGAGCGCTGACGGATCGAGGCCCGCGAGCGGGGACGCTATGACATTGCGCACGGCTTCGGCTTCCGCATCTTGATCGATCAAACCGTGACGCGAGAGATCCTCGATGAGGTGCGGCCAATTGCTGGGGCTCACCCCGCGCAATTGCAGATTGCCGCGACCGGAGAGATCAATCAGGCCATTGCCATAACGATGCGCCGCTTCCGCAATGAGCAGCGCCTGCGCGGCGCTGAGCACGCCGCCGGTGATGCGTAGGCGCACGATCAAGCCGTCGCCGCTTTCCATGGGACGCAGTGCGCCGGGGCACCAGCCTTTGATTGACGGCGCGAGACTCATTCCGCCGCCTCCGCCAAAATCTGATCCAGGATCATTTGCGAGGAGTTGCGCCGCGAAACCCAGAAGCCGTGTTGTTCGGCCGCGCGGAATATCTCCGCAATCGAGGACGCGGCGGGCCGGTTATTCTCGATGAGAAAGGCGCGCACGGTTTCATCACCAAGTGTGGCATCAAACAACGCGCTGAAGTGGTGGCTTTCTGTAACATCCGCCAGCGTGGCGAAGGCATAGAGATTGCGCACGGTCTCGGCGATCTCGGAGGCGCCGCGCCAGCCATGGCGCATCTGCCCTTTGATCCAGCGCGGATTGGTGGCGCGGGCTTTGACCACGCGCGCGACTTCTTCCTTCACGGTGCGGACTTTTGCGGCGCGGTCGCTGCGCGTCGCATCAACATGATAGAGCGCGGGCGTGGCGCCCAAGAGTTGCGCGGCGGCAGCAAAGCCACCTTCATGTTCGGCAAAAGCATCGGAATCGAGCACGTCTTGTCCGGCGATATCTTGCACATGGACGAAGGCTTCCGCGTTTTGCACTTGCGTGCGGAACGCGTCTTTTGCTTCAAGCGCTTCACCTGATGCACGATAGGCGTGGCTGTTCGCGGCAAGATAGGCTTCACCGAGTGAATCGCGATTTGGTGTTTGCGATCCGTTGATCTCTTCACCCAGGCCTATTCCAAATGTGCCGGGCGCCGAACCAAACACACGCAAGGGATCGGCATGATCCGCACGACGCTTGGCCGCGAGCGGATTTTCATCCGCGCTTTCATCAAGCTGCGAGACGGCTTGCACCGCTTCATCAAACAGCGCGATTTGTTGCGGG
>RFXE01000364.1 GCA_009921785.1 Alphaproteobacteria bacterium | reverse complement strand
GCGCGCGTGGGGGAAGCCAAGGCGGGAATCATCGTTTCTGAAGCCAGCAATGGGTTCCAGCTCGAAGGTAATTTGGGAACAGGGGTAGGCGCCCAAAGCACCACGGGCATTCCGCTTAGCGTTGAATTGCTCCAACAACCCAATTTCGGCAGTGGTAGACGTTATGTTATGTCGCTGACCGGCAAAAAGCTGCTGTATGATTTTGGTGCAACTGAAAAAAATATTACGCGCGCCATGAGGTTGAGTTCAGCCGAAGAATTTAATCTGTCCACGCGTATTAATGACATCGGGCAATCTATGGCGCAAGCCTATCTCAATGTCGTCGAAACCCGCGATCTCGCGCGATTGAATACCGAAAACATAGCGGCTTTAGAAGAAATCCAGCAATTGGTTCAGCTTAATCAGACGAATGGCAATGGCACGGTTGCTGATGTCAAACGTGTTGAAGCACGTCTGGTTGATGCCCGCGCGGTTGCGGCTGATAATGAGGCCCAGTTACAAAACGCTCTTGATCGCTTTCAACGTTTGGTCAAAGCACAACCCGGCGATCTCAAGCCGGCACCTGATCTGTCTGACTTCACACCGGCTAAAGTTGAAGCGGCAATTGCATTGCTACCTCAGACAAGTCCCCGTTTGCGCGCAAGCGAAATGTCACGCCGCGCAACCGAACTTGAAATTGACGCAAAAAAATCAAGCAATATGCCGCAAGTTGTTTTCCAGACGGATTCAACGCTGAAATCTTACACGGGAACCTATTGGAATAATCTCGATGCACAAGCTATGGTGACAATGAGCTACAAATTCTTGGATGGAGGCCTTTCACAAGGGCAGATCAGCCAATTGCTCGCGCGGTTAGAGCAGGACGAGCAGCGCTATAATTTTGATCGCGATGAGGCGGAAGCTGATTTACGAAAGGATTATGTCACAATCGCCTCCTCTCGCTCCAAAACGGCAAGCTTGGCCGAAGGTGTGGAAGCCAGCCGCAAAGCGCGTGGTCTATACAAAGAGCAATTCCAAGGCGGTAAGCGAACATTATTCGAGTTGCTAGACATCCAGACCGCTGCGTTCAATGCAGAGCGCGCGGAGATCATGAATATGTTTGAGGAACGTCGTGCCGTGTACAACGTATTGAGCACATTAGGCGTGTTTGTAGAGGCGGTTAATGGCGAAAGAAATGCGTTCATCGCCGAAGAAACTAAAAAGAATGCAGCAGCGAAAAGAAACAACGCAACACCCAGCTCCAAAACACCTTGAACAACCAAGAGCGTTTTTTAGTGCTTTCTTAAACTTTCTTTTGAAGTGACATAGTCAATCAATCAATCATGACCAGATAATTGTTTGAATAAGCCTCGGTTTGAGTTGCTGCTGTCAGGTGACCGTCACCGTCGAAGTCAGCTCCGCCTTTTAATGCCAAAAGCTCAATCAATCGAGCACGCGCGCGGTTCACGCGGCTCTTCATGGTGCCCACAGCGCATTTGCAAATCTCCGCAGCCGCTTCATAAGAAAGCCCGGAGGCGCCCACAAGAATAAGCGCTTCACGCTGATCGGCCGGTAATTTCTGTAATGCCACTTTGAAGTCGAGAAAATCCATATGTCCGGGCTGATTAGGCATAGTGGACAACCGCCCCGCCATCTCTCCATCCGGATCGTCGACCTCGCGCCGACGTTTGCGATATTCCGAATAAAAAATATGGGTCTTGCCTAGTTAAGCGGTGATTTTCGGAGGTAGGTTAGCAAGGTTTTGTATTTGTCGGAATGGCGATGATTGAAGCGCCATTCTGTTTCTTTCA
>RFXE01000363.1 GCA_009921785.1 Alphaproteobacteria bacterium | reverse complement strand
CAGCGCGAGGCGCTTCTTGATCGCATGTGGGACAATTTGGGGCGAACGGCCGTGGAAGCCTTAGCGCTTCACAAAATTGCTGATGATAGTGAGGCCGTCACGCTCAATTTTTCTGAAGACGCATTTAACATCATGCAGAGTGCAAAGCCCGCGATCTTTGTTTCACTTCATATGGGCAATTGGGAAGTGCCCGCATTGGCCGCAGAAAAATTTGGTAAGCCTTTAATTGGGGTCTATCAGAAAATTCTTAATCCACTGATTGATAAAGACGTCCATCAATTACGCACTAGATTTTATCGCGGCGGGCTTTATTCGAAAAGTCTTGAAACTATTACCAGGGTAAGGCGTGGTATTTCTCAGGGTTATTCTGTTGCCATTATGGCTGATCTGAGAGATTCCCATGGCGTTTTTGTTGATTTTTTCAATTTACCGACAAGTGTAACAACGTTTCCGGCTTTGTTATCTCGTCTTTATGATCTTCCGATTGTGGCCATTCGTGCGATTAGAACTGATGGCCGAAAATTTCGGATTGATGCAATTAATCTTGATCTTCAGCGTCTTCCCAGCCGCGACGACGAAATTCTAGAGACGACGCGCCACATTCAAAATCAATTTGAACAGTGGATACGGGAAGAGCCGGCCTTGTGGCTTTGGGGTCACCGCCGGTGGAACCTCGACGCGCTTAAGAAATAGCCGACATCGAACTGTCGAATGGTTTTTACTCTTGCGGACAATCTTCGCCATCAGGCGGGAGGTAGGCGATGTTGCCGGGCCAGAAATCCGCGTTGCGCCCCAAAAGCGATGCGATCTTAATCGGCTCCGATATCTTTACGCATAAGCGGGGAAAAAGTTTTGCGACATTGGCGCCCTCATCAAGACTAACCACAATCGCGCCACTCTTCTCACAATCTGCGATATGCTCTTTCGTTCCCCAAGGTGTTGCGGGCATTTCGAGGACGAGCGGCTTTGAGGGAAGCCAAAGATAGGGTGAGGCGCCAATTTTTTGTTCATTAATGAGGAGGCAAGAGAGCGGCTTTGTCTGGTGCGCGCTCCATAGTTTTTGAACTTGTTTCGCGAGCGGCACGGTATTGGAGAAGAATGCCTCATGCGGCCGCGCGATGAGGTCGCCCAAACTGAGATAGATCCAGAAGAGGCCAAAGAGGGCCGTCATTCCGGTGAATGCAATCTTGTTCAATTTAGTCGACGTTTTTTGTGCCGCATCAGATCCGATTACGCCAAGGCCGATTGCGATTGCGGGCCCGAGCGGTAAAAGCCACAGGGCTTTCACAAATTGCCCCGTAATGAGGCTTGCGGCGATGAGCCCCAACAGTGGCGCTAAAACAATAATTTGACCAATTTTTTGGGTTTCATTTTTTTGTCTGTCCCAAAGCCGCTTTAGCGCATTGATATTGAGTGCGGCTAAGGCGAGGAGGGGCGTGGCAATGACCGTTATCAAGCCCCAAAAAAATCCCCACAAACTTTCGAGAAGATCGAGTTTTGTAGTCATGGGGGCTGAGTCGGTCGCGCGCTTGAAACTCGGCCAATCATGGTTTGAGAGCCATTGGAGGTGGGGCGCGAGAATGAGCAGAGCAATGAGAAGCGCGCCATAACTTTTGATTTGAAAAAACGCCGAGCGATAGCGGGGGATAGTAAGAGCGAGTGCAATCAGAGGGATCAGAGCAAAAATAATTTCATATTTTGCAAGAAGGCCTAAGCCTATCGCGATCCCGAGAGACACATTTGATTTTGCGCTCCGTGTCTCAAGATAGCGATGCCCAAAATAAAGTGTCGCCGCGATGAAGGGCGTGAGCACGGTATTGTGGTTGACTT
>RFXE01000362.1 GCA_009921785.1 Alphaproteobacteria bacterium | reverse complement strand
CCCTTGGTAAGGGAGAGGTCGAGAGTTCAATCCTCTCCGGCAGCACCAGTTTTATTTTTTAGGCACTTCAATATGAGGCGCTATTGCGCAGCGTTGCGCGTGAAGCCGATCGATCCGCCAGTCGGCAAAATGATCATAAGCAAAATCAGCAATCGGCTTGATGATCGGCAGAGATATCAGCGGTGCGAGATAGGTCCAGCGCGGGAGATTTTTCCAAATCAAAATAAAAGCATCAACGCCCTTATGGAGTCTGCCTTCTAAATCTTGCGCATGGAGACGGCGAAGCGCGATGTCGAATGTCAGTCCTACTTTTTCAAGCTCTCGCGGATCCTCTGTAATATCGACCCAGTGAAAACGGTCCGGCTCAGCGATCTTTTGGTAATGGCCGATCTCACGCCGACAGAGCCCGCATTTGCCATCATAATAGACTTTGATCATCGTTACGCGGCCACTCGAATGCAGTTCAAAAGAAACGTTGTCCCTGTGCCCGTAATACGAGCGACTTTGGTTTTACGCATCAAGAGGAAAGCCGGATCAAGGTCTTAAGGTCTTTGGGCGGAGTGCTGCGGCGCTCAATTTCTGTGACACATAAAAAAATGATGGCCGAGGGTCTCGGCCATCATTTTGGTTCGCCTTAGACGGCAATACTCAGTGCTGAGAATGATCGTCTTTGTGGTGATCGCCCGCGTGATGATCGCCGTGATGGCTGTCTTTGTGATCGTCAGCGTGATGATCGGCTGCAGAGCTATGCGACTCATTCGCGCTTGCTGCCGGCGCATCGGCAGGGGCTACTGCACGGCGCGTTGAGTTGAGGGGATAGCCAGTGCGTTTTGCTTTCTTGCTCATCGAAGGGGTCCTCGCGGGTTAGGTATTTTCTGGATTTGAGACAGCGTTTCCGAAAGGTGAGTGTATTCAGATTTTTTCAAAAGGATAGGCTCGTCAAGCGGCTCTTTCCGGCTCATACACCGACGAATTGTGGGAGGTAGCTCTTCAGGAGACGTTTTGCGCCCTTTAGAGCTAGTGTCTTACGGGCTAGCCCGTTCCAAAGTGAACGGCGGTACCCCCAAGACGGCGGCGCGCCTTCAGCGCATGCTGAGGCCCCGGGACTTCATTTTTCCCGGGAGAAGCATCTTTTGTTAATCCCATGCTAAGCATGATCAGTTAGACCCGCCCCAGAGCGTTGTGGCGTAGAGTTGCGTAGGAGGTGGCCATGTCCGATGAGGGCAATAATGGTGCGTCGGAGTTCGATGCCCTAAACAGCCAATTCAAAAAGATTGAGAATGTCGAGACCAAGCTGACGGTTGAAGTCGGCTCGACCTTCATCACAATCCGCGATCTCTTAAAACTGAATGTCGGCTCGGTCGTGGAACTTGATACGGTAGCGGGCGAACACCTTAAGATCATCGTCAACGGTGTTCCCGTGGCGCGCGGCGAAATTGTTATTATGGGTGAAACGCTCGGGATACGCTTTACGGATGTCATCTCGCCTGAGAAGTGAGCGGGCTTTTCCTCTGATGGGAGAAGAGCGGGCGAAGCCCACGCATATCTTCTCTTTTTTAAGCCGTCATCTTTGCCAGAGCGAATTTTCCCGTTAATAACACCCCCAATGTTTGAGTGCGCGATCCAAACGGGGGCAGTGCTGAACGGCAGCGCGCGTGGCGCGCGCCGGGTAGCGGGCTATGGCCTCGCCTACCTTTTATTCTTTGCTTCAATTTTTTCGGCGGCTCATACGGTTCATGAGAGAGGTACGCCGCTTGATCCTCTTCACAGGGTCATCTGTTCTGTGGCTGAAGAGGGCACCTCAACGCCGCAGGTGCCTGCGTCACACGGGCCTGACAAAGATTTTTCCTGCTGCACA
>RFXE01000361.1 GCA_009921785.1 Alphaproteobacteria bacterium | reverse complement strand
CGGCGTCTTCAGATATTCGATGACAACCGGCTCTTCGCCACTCTGGCGGATCATCTCCAACGTGTTACGCGAGGTACCGCATGCGGGGTTGTGATAGATAGTGATGGTCATGAGTGATTACCCTTTTCTGCGCGGATCGTGGGTGCAAGAAACCAAGCCATAAAGAACGCGGCCAACAACGCGCCGATAATTTCAGCGCCGATAAATCCAACAAGATTTTCCGGCGCGATTCCTGAGAACGTATTGGTGAAAGAGCGCGCTATCGCCACTGCCGGATTGGCAAAAGAGGTGGACGCCGTGAACCAATAGGCTGCCGTAATGTAAAGACCAACCAAAACCGGAATGGCCGTGCGCGCGAATTGAATACCGCCAAGAATGGTGACCACGAGGCCAAACGTCGCAACACTTTCAGCAACCCATTGCGGCCAACCGGTGCGAATTTTTTCCGATGTTTCAATCAAAGGCAAATGAAACATCAAATGCGCGATGATCACGCCCGCAATGCCGCCAAGAATTTGCACGATGAGATAAACAAGAAAATCGCTCTTAGAGAGTTCACCGCGCAGCGTGAAGACAAGCGAAACGGCAGGATTGAAATGCGCACCTGAAATCGGGCCGAGCACTGTAATCAACACAATGAGTATGGCGCCTGTCGGGATTGTATTGCCGAGCAATTGAAGCGCCACATCATGTGTGAGCGTTTGCGCCATAATGCCGGAGCCAACGACAGTCGCAACCAGCAATGCGGTGCCGAGAGCTTCCGCGATCGCGCGACGCGTGAGATCAAAATCACTCATAAAAAGATACCGTCCAAACTGAAAAGCGAAGGCTGAAATGAAAAAGGGATGATCTTCCGTTAAGAAGACCATCCCTTTCAATCTCTGTAAAGCGGTCTTCGGCTTTGAGCTTTAAGACAGTTTTATTACGGTTTTTTGACAGTGCTTACTCGGCCGCTTCTACCATTGGGCGGCCCTTGGCGAGCTTCGCTTTCTTCAAAAGTTCGGCCACCAAAAACGCCATTTCAAGCGCCTGCTCCGCATTCAAACGCGGATCGCAATGCGTGTGATAGCGGTCTTGCAAATCCGTGTCCGAAATAGCGCGCGCACCGCCGGTGCATTCCGTCACATTCTTGCCGGTCATTTCGAGATGGATGCCACCGGCAATCGTGCCCTCTGCGGCATGAACCGCGAAGAAGGTTTTTACTTCCGAAAGGATCATGTCGAAAGGACGCGTTTTATAACCCGAGCCCGCCTTCACCGTGTTGCCATGCATCGGATCACATGACCACACAACCGAACGGCCTTCGCGCTTCACTGCACGCACAAGTGCGGGCAAATGCGCTTCGGCTTTATCAGCACCAAAGCGCGCGATAAGCGTCAAACGGCCGGGTTCATTCTCGGGGTTCAGCATATCAATCAAACGAATGAGCTCTTCCGGATCAAGCGACGGGCCGCATTTCAAGCCAATCGGATTCTTGATGCCGCGGAAATATTCGACATGGGCGTGATCCGGCTGACGCGTGCGATCCCCAATCCAGATCATGTGACCTGACGTGGCGTAATAATCACCCGAGGTTGAATCAACACGCGTCATCGCTTGCTCGTAACCGAGCAGCAACGCTTCATGCGACGTGTAAAAATCCGTCGTGCGCATTTCCGGATGCGATTCAGGATCAAGCCCGATGGCGCGCATGAAATCGAGCGTTTCGGTGATGCGGTTTGAAAGCTCTTGATACCGGCCCGATTGCGGGCTGTCCTTCACGAAGCCAAGCATCCAGCGATGCGCGTTTTCCAAATTCGCATAACCACCATTCGCAAAGGCGCGAATGAGATTGAGCGTGGCCGCTGATTGGCGATAGGC
>RFXE01000037.1 GCA_009921785.1 Alphaproteobacteria bacterium | reverse complement strand
CCATTGAGGGGAGCGCGGCAATGCCGGAGATCGCATCATCCAATTGGCGTCCGCCATGATTGGACACAATGATCCCATCAACACCGCGATTAACTGCTTCGCGCGCATCATCGGGATGCAACAACCCTTTGATGATCAAAGGGCCCTTCCAGGCTTTGCGCAATTGATCAACATCACTCCAACTCATGCCGGGATCGAGCAGCGACTGCATGCGCCCCGCAAGCGTTTTGATATCAGACGCTTCTCCCGCACGGACGTAATTGCCAAATGTGATCCGCGGCAATTCCGGAATCATGCGTCGCATCCACCCGATTTTTCCAGCCATGGCCAAAAGATCGAGTGGCCCAAAGCGTGGCGGAATTGAAAATCCGTTGACGAGATCGCGTTCGCGACGACCAAGATATTGATTATCGACGGTGAGTATCAACGCTGAATAATTTGCGTCTTGCGCGCGTGCGGCCAATTCATAAGTGAACCCCCGATCGCGATAGATAAAGACCTGCATCCATCGTGGTCCCATATCATTCGCATTCAGATCCTCAAGGCGACAGACGGAGCCGTGACTCAAACAATAGATTGTACCTGCATGTGCAGCGGCGCGCGCCGTTGCACGCTCGCCATCGGGCCAGAACAAACCGGCAAGCCCCGTGGGGCCCAAAAGCAGCGGCATCGAAAGTGATGTGCCAAAAATTTTCGTTGAGAGATCGATAGACGCCGCGCCACGCAGAGGCTGCGGCAAGAACCGATAATCGGAAAAGTCTGCTTCGTTACGACCAAGCGTTCTTTCGTCCTCAGCACCGCCATCGGCAAAATCAAATACAGGCTTCGGCAGCGCTGATTGTGCAAGGCGGCGCATTTGGGAAATGTTAAATGCCTGTCTTTGCCATGATGCCATTGCCTCGCCCCCTTACTCTTTGAATTCAGTCTATACGATATTGTCTTTAATCAATGGTGATTTTTGATCTGGTACTTTTGGACGAATGGTCTAATCTCTGTTCAATTAAAGGGTAAAGAGAGATGCCATGATTGAAGATCCGCCGCTGATCACCCGCAAGGCCAAAGTCCCTCGGCCGACACAAAAACAGCTTGCGGCCTTCAAAAATATTCCCACCGGTTTCATTGTCGATGCGATGGGCGGACGTGGTGCGCTTGATCATCGCATCAAACCCGTCATTCCGCATCAATCGTCTATTTGTGGTGTGGCGGTACCGATTGAAGCGGGGCCTGCCGACAATCTCGCGGTCTTTATGGCTCTGCCGCATATCAAAAAAGGCGATGTGATTATCGCAGCCACCGACGAATTTATGGCAACGGCGATTACGGGCGATCTGCTGCTGGGCATGTTGCGCAATCTCGGCGCGGTTGGCTTTGTGACCGATGGCGCCGTGCGCGATCTCGTCGGCATTGAAGATATGGGCCTGCCGTGCTTTGCTGCGGGCGTAACGCCGAATAGTCCTGTTCGTAACGGACCAGGCACGATCAATCTGCCCATCGCCTGTGGCGGCGTGGCTATCGGCCCCGGTGATATTGTCGTTGGCGATATTGACGGTGTGGTGATTGTTCCTTACGCCCAAATCAATGAGACGATTAAACGTCTTGAAGGCGTTAAGGCGGCAGAAGCGGCGTTGTTGCCGAAAGTTCAAAACGGTTTGGGCATTCCCGATTTCGTCCGTGCGCTCGAGAAAAAGGTCAAGGTGAAACTCATTCCTTGATGAGCGCATTATGACGACTTTGCGTTTGCGCTTTTGTTTAAAAGCTCCGATGCGGCTTCCGCCTCAAGGCGTTGATAATCCTCTTCGGTGCGGCCACGTGCTATCGTTGCTTTGAGTTCCACACCTTTGAGAAGCATCACAAGCGATTCATTATAGGGCGTTGGAATTCCAAGCGCGCGCCCGCGCTCGACAATCTGTCCATTGAGCGCATCAATCTCGGTACGCTTTCCGGCATCAATCGCCTGCAACATTGAGGGACGACTATATTTTGAAACCGTATGTTTCTTAACCGTCGCTCGCAAATCAGGATCAGCCAATGTGATGCTGCTTGCTTTGATAACAGCAAAGATTTCATCCATGACACGATCTTGAAACAAATCCGTTGCCGGCAACCGCGCGAGCTCGCCCATCCGCAATCCCGTCACCGCCGTGATCGCATTGATGGAGCAATTCAACGCGAATTTGGTCCATACAAGCGAGAGAATATCACTTCTCACATCAACATCGAAACTTGCGCCCCGTAACGCCTCGGCCAAGCGTGCCGCTCTATCACTCAAAGTGCCATCAATCTCGCCAAGTGATGTCTTACCCCGATGCGTTAAGATTGCTTGTCCTGGTCCCGAGGACGCAGCCGAACACATGCTTGACCCCGCGACGACACGCGCTTGGCCTAAAACTTCACACAGGGTTTCGATATTGCCGATGCCGTTTTGAAACGTAACGGCATAGCCATCTTTCGACAGCGCAAGGGCCGCCTCATCCGCCGCATGGCGTGTATTATTCGTGTCGGTCCAGATCATGGCGCAGTCAGCATCAAAGCCTTTAGGCGTTGTCCGCGATACAGGTATTGCGATCTGATGCGTTCCGCACACGCCCTCAAGCTTCAAGCCGTGTTTGCTAATCGCATCGACAACCTCTTGCCGCGTATCGACCATATGAATGTGATGGCCCTGAAGCGCCAGAAGCCCGCCATAGGTCGAGCCCATGGCCCCCGCACCAATCACAAGGATTTTCATCCGGTCGGTCATGCGGCCGGGCGTATGCGCTTTGCGAGAGCAGGACGCGGATCTTTATGAAGCTTTCCGTCTTTCATGATCATCGTGAAACGCGACGGACCAACGAGAACCGATTGATCTTTCAACGGATCACCATCAACCAGCAAGAGATCCGCAAGCGCGCCAGCACGAATAACACCAAGCTCGCCTTTAAGGCCCATGAGATCACCGCCAACAGCGGTGGCGCATTTTAGTGCCTCTGCGGGCGTGTAACCGAAGAATTTTACAAAGTGACCAATGTCACGGGCATTTTGTCCCATCGGCGTGATGGTGAAACCATAATCGCCACCTACAACAACGCGCATGCCGCGTTTCCGCATTTGCTCATAGGTCGCGATTGTGAATTCGAGCTTGCGCGGCAAGCCCATGCGCTCGGCAACCTCTTTGGTGAGCCCAACCACGTCGCCTTCAAATACCGAATTATGTACGAGGCCAAAAGCGGGGCCGACAATCACACGATGCTTGGCCGCTTCGAGCATATCGAGCGCTTCATCATCCGCAAAGTCACAATGATAGATGCAGTCGACACCCGCGCGAACCGCGCGTTTGACGGACTCTGCCGCACGACTATGGCATGCGACCTTTTTTCCAAAGTCATGGGCCACTTCAACGCCAACGCGCAATTCTTCTTCGCGCATGGAAACGATTTCAGCGCGGGCATGGCCAACAAATTCATCGCCTGACACATTGAATTTTATATTATCAACATTCTCGCGGCAGCAGAGTCTGACGGCACGAATGATCTCATCAACACCATCGGCAATCATGCCGAAACTCTCAGCATGCATATGCTGCTTGCGTTCATCCCCTAAGCCGCCGGTCGTCGTGATTTCCGGACCAGCCGCCTTATAGCGCGGGCCTGCCAGATAGCCGGCCTCGATCTCGCTCTTCACAACGACATCAAGCCGCATTTTTGAAGAGGCAGCGGAATAAGCGCTGGTAAATCCATGATCGAGCAAAAAGGTCGCCGCGCGACAAGTCATCAGCAAATGTTCTTCTGGCGGTATTTCACCAAGGTCCTGATTGCGCGACGGATTGACGAAGGAGAGATGGCAATGACCTTCCACCATGCCGGGCATTAAGAACTGACCCTGACCATCAATGATCTCGCTCGCGCGGTTTGACGCAATTTGGCCAGGTGCGCAGGCTACCTCCGCAATGCGATTGCCTTCGACGAGCACTTCGCCCGGATAGGCTTCGTCATTGATGGCATCAAAGATACGAATATTTTTGAAAAGCATCGCCGTCACGATTTCCTCCCCCATTTTTCATGAGCGAAATCCTGACGGCAATTTATTTGGTTTCGTATCGATACGATACGAAGTGCCTTATCAGGACGTCGCCTTTTCTCCCCGCCCATAGACGAGGAGCATCGCAATAATCACTGCGCCATAGATGATCTGACGGCCCGCTTCGGGCATTTCCATGATCGACAAGACGCTGTTCAACAACACAATCAAGATGACGCCCACAATCGTGCCCAGATAGCGTCCGCGGCCACCCAGGATATTCGTGCCGCCGATCACAACCGCCGCAATGGCAGGAAGCACATAGGCATCACCCATACCTTGATAGGCTTTGGTTGAATATCCAGCGAGCAACAAGCCCGCAAAACTCGACAAGGTGCTGCAGAGAATAAAGGCGATGAACAACACGCGCTTAGTGGGCACGCCAGAAAGATAAGCGGCCGCTTCCTTATTGCCGATGGCATAGATTGATCGACCGAAAGCGGTTTTCTTTAACAAAATGACCATCGCGATAGAAATCAAAATCCAAACGAAAATCGCATGCGGTATGCCGAAGCTTCGCTCCGCTGCAAGAAAACGCATGAGATCCGTAGCTTTTGTCTGAGGAGCGAACCCACCTGTTTGCGCAACCATCAATCCGCGCATCACAGCATTCACGCCAAGCGTAAAGATCATCGAGGGAATACGAAGAACGGCAACGCCAAAGCCATTAACGACACCAACAATCAGGCCCACCGCCAGTGCCATTGGCAAAGCCCAAGGACCGCCCACTGCCGTTGCCATCATCGCGCCTGCTGCCAGCGTCCAAGGCACCGACAAATCAATTTGTGAGATCAAAATCACAAGCATCATGCCAGCTGCGATAATGCCGAGATAAGATCCAATTTGTAATTGTTGGATCAAATAAGTCGGCGTTAACAACGGCATCGAGCCATAACGCGAAAGTGTGTAAATCGTACCCGCAATCAAAATGACAACAATGAAGAGTGCGGCAATCGCAATCGGCTTGTCATCCCGCGTGAGTTCGAAGCGGCTCTTAGTAGAAGACGACGTGCTCACCGGAACAACTCCAATTGGTTTTTAACGCGCAGGATTGAAAGCGCGCCAAGGCTGACGGCGGCAAGCAATACGATGCCCTCAAACAAGGGTTGCAACAGAGGGGGGATATCGAAAATCCGGAAATTGAATGAAATCACACGCAGGATCAGCGTACCAAAAATCGATCCGATCGCACTGCCCGATCCGCCGAGCAATGACGTTCCACCGATCACAACAGAAGCAATCGATGACAAAGTGTAAGAACCGGCCATCGGCATATCAGCATTGCCCGATGAAGTTTGAATCGCCATGAAAATACCGCCGATGCCTGAGAATAGGCCAGCCATCGTAAAGGCAGCGAGCTTGGCACGATTAATGTTCAAGCCAGACATATAGGCGGCGCCTTCCGCCGACCCAATCGCATAGACTGTGCGACCCGTAACCGAACGCCGGAACGGAACCCAGACGACAATCGCGACGATGACGAGAAGAAGAAACGCGGTCGGCAATCCCGCAAACGGCGAGAACCACGCGGCCTTTCCATCATCGAATATGCCGATTGTCTCAGCAGCATCGCCGAGAGAATTGGTGAACGACCAATTGAGATCCTCGTTGATTTTGCCGCCAGGGATCGGGCGTAAAAACAACGCAAGACCGATATAAATCGCGCCCGTCGCCAGTGTAGCGATGATTGGTTGAATGCGACCATAGACAACAATGATACCGTTGAAGAGCCCCGCAGCTGTGCCTGCCAAAAGGCATACAATAATGCCCCAGAACAGACTCCAGCCACTGCCTTCAAGAAGATGACTTGCCAAGCAATCCACAAGCGTCATGACAGCGCCCACAGAAAGATCGAGACCGCCCATCAGAACCGGTACGGTTTGCGCCATAGCCACCATCGCCAACCCAAAGACCTCATTCGAATTTTGAATGAAGACCTGCGACGAGAATCCCTTGGGATGAGCGAGGTGATAAAGGGCATAAACGACAAAGAATAAAACAACGATCACAGCAAAGCCGGTATTTTGCCTAAACCAGATCGTGGAACCAGAGGCGCGTACATTATCCATGGTGAGCCCTCTCGTGTCCGGCTGTATGACCTGCAGCAGAGATGTTCAGGGATGCTGCAATAATATTTTTCTCGGTGATCCGATCACCCTCAAGCTCACTCACAACGCGGCCATCATACAAAATAGCGACGCGATCACATGATCCAATCAACTCGTCATAATCTGTCGAATAGAAGAGGATCGCGGCGCCTTCATCGGCCAACTCACGCAAGAGACGATAGATTTCCTGCTTGGTACCGACATCAATACCGCGCGTTGGGTCATTCAAAAGAATGATACCAGGTTTGGTCATCAACCATTTGGCGATAACAACTTTCTGTTGGTTACCGCCGGAAAGCGTTGAAACGGCGTCATCGGACGAGCCAATTTTGATCTGTAAACGCGCAATGGCTGATTTCACTGCATCGGATACTTTCGCATCATCGACGAAAGGTCCCGATGACAGATCGTCAAGCGAAGCGATAACAAGATTCTCCGCGATCGACATCGGCAACATCAGGCCTTCAGTCTTACGATCTTCGGGCACTAGTGCGATGCTTGGAGATGCGGCTTTGGCTTCGCGCGGCGATGTAAGTTTGTGCGGCTTGCCATCAATCACAACATCACCGCTTACGCGCTTCAAAACACCAAAGAGTGAAAGAAGTAATTCCTTTTGACCCTGACCATCTAGACCACCAAGGCCAACAATTTCACCACGACCAACGGAGAGTGAAACATTGTGCAAGCGATTTTCCCAAGAGAGATTTTTTATCTCGAGCAAGGGCTTCGTTGTGCGCGCAGCAGGCTTTGGAGGGAAATGTGCTGATATCTCACGACCGATCATCAGCTGCACAATCTCGTCATTTGATTTTGCGCCCTTGGCAAAACTTTCGATATGACGACCATTGCGGAAAACGCTCGCATCATCGGCTAACGCTTCGATCTCGTGCATACGATGAGAAATATAAAGAATAGCAACGCCTTCGGCTTTCAACCGCGCCAGCATCGCATAAACCTTTTCAACATCGCCACTCGTCAAAGCCGAGGTTGCTTCGTCAAGAATAAGAACCTTCGGGCGTTTGCCGAGCGCTTTGGCTATTTCAATCATCTGACGACGGGACAGCGGAAGATCGCGAATACGCAAGCGCGGATCCACATCTTCACAGCCAATTTCAGCGAGTAATTCTTCCGCGCGATGGATTTGCGCTGCCTGATCAATAAACCCATATTTTCGTGGCGGATTAGCAATCGAAATATTATCGGCCACCGTCAGATCAGGCATTAGGGATAATTCTTGGAAGATGCAGACGATGCCTGCATCATTCGCGGCCGAGGGCGACGTATAAAGCGCCGGCTTTCCTTCGATAGTCATAATGCCTTGATCGGGCTGCACGACGCCGGAAATGATTTTGATCAGCGTTGATTTTCCTGCGCCATTCTCACCGAGAACCGCGTGGATCTTCCCGCGTGCGCATTTGAAATTCACGTCTTGGAGCGCATGAACGCCGCCATATCGCTTCGATATTCCCTTCATAACGAGGAAATCATCGGATGAAGAATGACTCATGATTCAAATATCGCGTTCATAAAGTTCAGGGAAAAAGGGGGCCGGATTCTTCGCGAGAAAAATCCGGCCCGGTCGATATTCGATTAGTTCGAGTTTGCCTCGTCCTTAGCCATGATCTCGGTTGCCGAGATGTTCACGCCACAGGATGGGAACGCATTCGCTGTGAAGAAGTTGTCGGTCAAATTCGACCAGTAATTCACACCGTCTTTCAACGTTGTGTAATCTTCAACCGGAATTGGAACCGAAATGAGCTGCGGCATCACATTGCCCTTGAGCGCCGAGATTGCAGCCTTCATCGAGATCGCCACGAGACCTGGTGACTGGCCATAAGAAAGGCCCTTCAAGCCGTCTTTCGCATGCTCAGCAACGAGCTTGCGGTAACCGTTTTCGCCTTCACCAGCAATCGGAACGAAGGGATGTTTCGCATCCATCATGGCGCGAACTGTACCCGTTGTACCACCTTGCTGATAGACAGCGTCAAACTTGCCGTGAACAGCGATCGCGTCGGCGGTCACCTTCTGCGACGTGCCGTCATCCCAGTTGCCGACGACTTCGACGATCTGGAACTTGCTTCCTGGCGCTTCTACAACTTCACGGAAACCAACGTGACGGTCACGATCGACCGAGTTGCCGGGAAGACCACGCACTTCGAGGATCTTGCCTTCTTTCTTGCCAAGTTGCTTGATGATCCAATCAGCAGACATCTTACCAATGGCCTTTTGGTCTTCGTTGACCATCATGACCTTGTCCGTATCGAGAACGTTATCGAAAGGAACGAGAACGACATTGTTCTTATCAGCGAGCTTGATCACACGATCAAAGCCTTCAGGCGACACAGCAATCGTCACGATCGCATCATAGCCTTGGTTGATAAAGTCTTCGATGGCGCCGAGCTGAGCAGCCACGTCAGTGCCGGTCGAGATAACCTTGAACTCTTTAATGTCTTTCTTGTTTTCCGGCTGTTCAGCAAATGCCTTAGCCGTCTTGATCATCTGAATGCGCCATGTATTGCCCACGAAGCCGTTGACAATGGCAATACGATAAGGACCGGGCTTCTTCTCCCATTGGAAGAATTTGGTCTGATCTGTCCATGGTTTAAAGCACGCCGGATCAGCTGGCGGACCTGAGACAATTTTTGGTCCTGCAAAGGCGACCGCAGCGCTTGTCATAAGCGCGGCACCCGCAAGCAAGGATACCAATGCTTTGGATTTCAACATATCTAACCCCCCGAAAAGGCCGAATTCTGGATAGGCGTTGTAGTGTCGCGTCGGCCTATTCGCGATCACCCAAATTTTATTCTGTACGAGAACCTACTCCGAGGCTCTCCGCACTTACAACTAAAAATTCACATGGATCCGGTGTTGAACAATTTTTATTCAATCGCTTTGAGACAATATGTAGCAGGCAAAGCACGCCCCAGAATTCGCCGTTCAATGACACTGAACCAAGTTCGAGAAAGCCCTGATTTGCTGTATAAAACGACGATCTCGGGATGACGCCTCAACCATTGATAATCCGCGGGTCATAGTCTTAATTCGCCTGCGGGGCTTGCCTGTCCCTCATTTGTTGCGTTGCAACATGGTCGAGCTCAAGCTTGTCAGTAAGGACAACGCCATAAATTTCGCGCGCGCGGTCGCGACTCACCCAGCCTTCTTGCACATCACGAATGACCCGCTCGACGCTCCGCTCCTTAGGGGACCCATAGCCCCCGCCGCCGGCGCTGATCGATACCATACGCTCGTCGGCCTTGATGAGAATTTCTGCACAAGGCGGCAAGGGCTCAAGCGAGCCATCAGGCTTTTTGCGATACTGCGCGGAACATCCTCCGGCTAAGCCGCCTCTTGTGCCCTGCGCGGGATTGATATTGCCGTCACTGATATAGGCCACGATCATATCGCAATCGACCGGAGCGAATTCCGAATAAGCGCCAAGCGCGCCTCTATACCGCCCCGCTCCCTCTGAATCCGGAATGAGGCGACGCTGATGCACAAAGATCGGATGACGCAATTCATCGACTTCGATTGAATCTTGATAACACATGCCCGCATTACCGGCATGAAGAATGGTCAGCCATCCATCTTGCGTGGGCGACCCCGCGCCACCAGTGCAGCCAAGATAAACCTCATTCACAAATGGTTTGCCGTGATGAACGCCTGATACAACGCCACAGGAGGGCGGCAACAACGCACCCGTTTCTGCTTGCCCCAAGCCTTCAGCCAATTCAGCCAAAGCCGCTTGCACCGGATTGGCGACACGGTCGGCAATATTGGTTGTTGCTGCCGAACATGATGTGGGATGAACTGGACGCCCGACAATACAACCATCACGCAGATGAATCCGGATCCGACGGAAGCTTCCTTCATTCTTAGGCACAGTGTGATCAATGGAATTGAAGATCGCCAGCATGGGTGCTGACAGCGCACAAGCCTCAGAAAGATTGAGACCATTTTCCATATTGTCGGGATTATCCGTCATATCGACTTCGATCATCGCCTCATCAGGCTTGACCTCAACCGTTGCAGAGATGGTGACACCTTCATCGGGTGTCGCCGGGAAAGGATCATGCGTGCTTTTGCGCGTGACGCGTCCCTTCGGCATCGCACGAATAACATCAATCATGCGCCGTTCCGAGTAATCGAACCATTGCCCCGTATATGACTCAAGCCGCTCCCAACCGATCTCGCGACCAAGCGCCAACATTTCACGCTCACCGACACGTGCCGCGCCGAGAGTCGCGAGATAATCACCCCACCATTGCTCAGGAACACGAATACGCATCTGACACATGCGAATGATGTCCATCACATGCTCGTATTCATGTTGAATTTTCACAGCCGGAAAAATCAAAGCGCCTTCGGCATACACATCTTTTGCTGCACCCATATAGGTTGTCGGCAACGCGTTACCGCAATCGGCCTGATGCGCTTTGGCAAGAACCGTGAAACGATGGACACCCTCATCATCAATCACGGGAACAAGAATCGAATGATCCGCTGGATGCGTGCACCCATGATAAGGTGAATTATGCAAATAGGCGTCACCGCGGCGCAGCACTTTATGATTGTCTGCCATAGTACGCGCCATGATGTCTGGTCCGCGCAAGACATGGATAGGGAGACTTTCGGCGGTCGCTAACAATTCATGTTTTGCGGTCAAGATCACACAAGAAAAATCGCGCGCGATTGTGAGAATGCCTGAACGCCCTGTGCGGTGAAGCGTATTGGCCATTTTACGCGCAATACCTTCCATCCGCGCATTGAGCAGCGCGAGCGTCGAACCATCCATGATGTCAGGCGTTGTCATGAAGGCGCTCCCAGATCGATTACAAGATTGCCGAGTTCATCACGGCGCGCGGTCGCACCCGGATCAATGACAACGGACGTGAAATCACTCTCAATCATTGCCGGGCCGTCAATGATCGCCCCCTCTTTGATGGCTTCAAAACGATAGACCGGCGCGTCAACAAAATCCGAGCCCAGAAAGCGCACGCGCCGCGAAGGCAATGCCAGCCCCCGGTGGTCAGGACGCAAGCGACCGGGCTTACCAGATGAAATACGGCACCGCACTTCCGCATTCCATGTTACGGTTTCAATCGGCGCGCCGGGATCGGATACGGCAAATTTATCCTGATGCATGGCATGGAACGCATGTTCGAGCGCTAACACATCGGCATCATTTGAAAAGCGCGATGTTGCAAGCGGTACATCAATTTCCCAGGCTTGCTCAATATAACGCGCCTCGCATGACCAATCGATCTC
>RFXE01000360.1 GCA_009921785.1 Alphaproteobacteria bacterium | reverse complement strand
ATATGCAAGTGGTTCAACCCACGACCGCGAATTTGGCCCTTTAAAATTGTCGCCGCCGTATCGATCACTTGCGCGAAGGGGATGGTCTTCGTCATCGATGCGAGAAGACTGCGATCAAGATCACTCGCCAATCTTTTCCACGCTTCAAGACGCAGCGCCATCGGGCACATCACACTATCAACGCCGAGCAATGCCACGCCGCGCAAGATGAAGGGTGCAACGCTTGTGGGCAAATCCATGCCCTGGGCAAGACCGCAGGCCGCGATCGCGCCATGTGTTTTTGTCTGTGCCAGCACATTGGCAAGTGTGTGTGAACCCACTGAATCAACACCGGCCACCCAGCGTTCTTTGCCGAGCGGACGACCGGGTTCGGAGAGTTCTTTACGGTCGATGACTTCGGCAGCACCAAGCTTTTTGAGATAATCCGCTTCTTCAACACGACCTGTTGACGCGATCACATGCCATCCGGCTTTTTTCAAAAGCGCGATGGCGACGGAACCGACACCGCCTGCAGCGCCTGTGACAATCGCTGTGCCGTCAGAAGGCTTGAGGCCATGTTTTTCAAGCGCGAGAACGGAGAGCATGGCGGTATAGCCTGCCGTGCCAATTGCCATGACATCATGCGCGCTCATGCCTGCAGGTATTTTAACGAGCCAATCGCCTTTTACACGGGCCTTTTCCGCGTAACCGCCAAAATGAGTTTCCGACAATCCATAGCCATTGAGCAATACTGCATCACCGCTTTTAAAGTTTGGATGCGAAGAGCTTTCAACAACGCCCGCAAAATCGATGCCTGCAATCATCGGAAATTTCCGTGGCACGGCTGATTTTGCCGAGAGCACGAGACCATCTTTGTAATTGATCGTTGAATGGCTGATGCGCACAACGACATCGCCTTCCATCAAATCGGCCTCACCAATCGAAGCCCATGCAACATGCTGTGCGCCGGCTTCATCTTTCGTGACCATGACGGCTTTGAATTGAGACATTGTTATCCCCTTATATAGGCCGCCTATCCGCGGCATGATTTTCAAAAGTTCTATGCTGGTTGTGCTGCATTACGCGCGACCGCTATTTCTTTGATCGGTAAATTGATGGCGGCAGAGGCAACACCAAGCGCTATGCTCAGCCACCAAACGATTTGATATGAGCCTGTTGATTCATAAAGAATACCGCCAAGCCACACGCCGAGAAAACCGCCGACTTGATGAGAGAAAAAGGCAAAGCCATAAAGCATGGCAAGATAACGCGTGCCGAACATTACCGCGACGAGAGATGACGTAGGCGGCACTGTCGAGAGCCAGAATAATCCCATCACAAGACCAAAGAGCATGGCGGTCAGTGGTGATGCGGGAATGAGGATAAAGGCAAGCACCGCAAGTGAACGACCGAAATAGATGACCGATAAAATATAACGCTTTGGCATACGCCCTGAGAGCCAGCCCGAAGAGAGTGAGCCAACCGCATTCGCTAGACCAATAATGGCGAGCGTCCAGCCGCCGACCCAAGCGGGCATGCCGATGTCTTTGAGATATGCCGGCATATGCGCGGTGATGAAAGCCAGTTGAAACCCGCAGGTGAAAAAGCCAAGCACAAGCAACACATAGCTTCTATGTTGGAAGGCTTCGCTGAGCGCTTGTTTAATCGATTGTCCCGCACCTGTCGCTATTGATTTTGATAGTCCCCGGGTGGAGAGCGGAATCGACAAAGGCAGAACGGCAAGCAGTGTGACTGCGAAAACCATTGCCGTTTCATGCCACCCAATTGAGTCAATGAGCGCAGCGCCAATCGGCGGAAACAAAAATTGACCGAAAGATCCGGCCGCAGTTCCTGCACCAAATGCAAGACCACGCCATTTAT
>RFXE01000359.1 GCA_009921785.1 Alphaproteobacteria bacterium | reverse complement strand
GACGCTTGTTGAAAAATCCTCGGTGGGTAATTTGAAACGCACTTTTGTAGATTATGGTTTTGAAACAGAGTGGGCAAACCCAACGCTTGCAGAAGGGCCGCTTTGGCTTGATCATGCGGTGCAGGTGAAAAATATCTGGGTACCTTACGGCGAATAAGGCCGAAGGGATTTTAAGAAAAGAAGGGGAGAGAACTCATGCTTAAGAACATCAATCCACTGCTGAATGCCGATGTGCTGTATGCGCTGCGCGCCATGGGCCATGGCGATGATCTGATTATTGCGGACACAAATTTTCCATCCGATTCGGTGGCGCGCGAAACAAAGCTCGGCAAACTCTTGCGGATTGATAACACAACTGCGGCCGAAGCCGTGCGTGCCATTCTCTCTGTGATGCCGCTTGATACTTTCGTTGATCACGCTGTGCATCGCATGGAAATTGTCGGTTCACCGAATGAAATTCCGAAAGTTCAACAAGAAGTGCAAAAAGAAATCGACCGCGCTGAAAAGAAATCCATGCCCATGGGCACGATTGAACGCATGGCCTTTTATGAGCGCGCAAAAAAATCCTATTGCGTGATCCAGACCGGAGAGACGCGCTTCTATGGCTGCTTTATCTTCAAGAAGGGCGTGATCCCTCCTAAGCGCGCTTGACCTTTTTTAGAGATAGCGCCGGTCAAGCGATGCAAGCACCGGCGTCGTATTTTCCAGCTTGGCAAATTTGACGCCCTGATCCAACAAAGCGCGGACGCCGGTAATAACACCGGCGCCACTGGGACGGTGCGGCTGGTTCATGTGGGCGATGATCACATCGCCATGTCGCGCACGCTTCATTCGTTCACTCACTGATGACGCCGGGAGCGATGCGCCCTCATCGGCATTGAGCGAAAATCCTGCAATCGAAAATCCGAGCGACTGAATAAGAGGCACTGCCTGCGGGCTATAGAGCGCCGTTGCGCCGCGATACCATTTCGCTTCAACGCCTGCGGCATGATGAATTGCTTCGGCACCGTCAATTATTTCGGCTTTAATTGTATCAAGATCGCCCGCTGTTCGAACGCCAAAAACCGAAGACGTCCCCAAAACCGCCGCGATATGCTGCGCACCATGATTGCCTATGGCGAACAGGTTCGGATGATCAAGGATCAGACGAAGGCCCTCGGGGTTTGATTTTATCCAGCGCGCGGTCAAAAACAAAGTGGCGGGAACGGACGACGCTATCAAGGCGTCGAGTATTTTGAAATCACACCCGCCCGAACAGGCATCAAGCGTCAGCGCGACAACGCGATCCTGCTCAGACGCAAGTGACAATTTGAGTGAGGGCTCCAGCAAACCACCATGCTCATGTGCGACAACGGGCAAGGGAGAGCCTAGCACCAAAGCGGTCGCGCCAAACTTTAAGACGGAGCGACGTGTCCAAGGCATACGCCCGCAACAATCGCATTCATTGTGCGATGCAGCATTTATCAGCCTATCATGCTTAATCTGCACCACACGGAAACTCCGGTAAGGTGGGTCTGCATAGGTTGATGAACCCGCTGGACGCCCTGCCGGTTTCTAAGTTTAAAAAGCGAATAATTCGTGAAAATTCCGCGTCTTAACGGGGGCAGCCTACTATCGGGCTTGATCCTTTTGGAAAGCAATGGCTCTATGGCGCCATTATGGATCGCAGTCGGAAACCGGCGCGTCAAAATTGAGTGAAATGGGGGAGGAACACCATGGCAAGTAACATTAAAGGGCCTGCGCTTTTTCTGGCGCAATTTGCTGGCGACAAAAAGC
Source organism: Alphaproteobacteria bacterium (assembly GCA_009921785.1). GTDB lineage: Bacteria > Pseudomonadota > Alphaproteobacteria > Rhizobiales > Beijerinckiaceae > CAIUPE01. The sequence goes on along the minus strand of RFXE01000359.1, from coordinate 84 downwards.
CGTTCAATTCATTTGACTCGATTTGCAAATGGGCGGCAGGGCTTGGCTATAAGGGCGTACAAATTCCGACATGGGATGGCCGTC
>RFXE01000358.1 GCA_009921785.1 Alphaproteobacteria bacterium | reverse complement strand
TGGGCGGCTTCAGCCACCGCAGGCTTGGCATGGAAAGCCACGCCCATGCCCGCTTCCCTGATCATGTCGAGATCATTGGCACCGTCACCAATCGCCAGCGTTTCATGATTTTGTAATGAGAAGAGATCGCGCAGATCAATGAGCGCATCTCTTTTGGCTTCGCGTCCTAAAATTGGATCCATGACGCGGCCGGTCAATTTGCCATTCTCGATTTCGAGACGATTGGCGCGTTGTTCGTCAAAGCCGATCGCAAGTGACACGGGCTCCGTGAACAACGTAAACCCGCCCGAAACAAGCGCGGTATAAACGCCATGGCCCCGCAAAGTGGAAATCAAAGTGCGGGCCCCTGGCGTATGCGTGATGCGGTTGGAAATGACTTTCGGAATAACGCCCGCATCAAGCCCTTTTAAAAGCGCCACGCGCTCGCGCAAAGCGGGTTCGAATTCAAGCTCGCCTTTCATTGCGCGCTCAGTAATTTTGGCAACCTTTTGTTTCAAACGAAATTCAGCTGCCAGCTCGTCGATGCACTCCTGCTCGATCATGGTTGAATCCATATCGGCAATGAAGAGCTTCTTCCGCCGTCCGGCCAAGGGCTGGAGGATCATGTCGATGGGTTTTGAGCTTAGAATTTTCTCAAGCGGCGCGAGCGCAGCCGCGGCCGTTTTTGCGTTTTCGGTGGGAAATACGATATCGAGCGCAATGGGGCCATCAAGCCGAATGACTTTGGCGTTTTCAGGAAGGGCTTGCGCCAATTTCGAAAGCAGCGCATCGGACAGGGCGGCCTTGTCGGGATTGGAGACGAGGGTCGCGACGAAATCGGTCATCTGAAATCTGTCCTCATGGGTACTGAGCCAACAATGCGCGCACTCCTGATTGCCGGGCCAACCGCCAGCGGCAAAACCGCGCTCGCGCTTAGTCTGGCTGACCAGTTCGGCGGCGCCATCATCAACACCGACTCAATGCAGGTCTATCGCGATCTCTCTATCATAACCGCGCGCCCGACCGCGGAAGAAATGGCCCGCGCGCCGCATCATCTCTTGGGAACTGTGGATGCCGCCGAGAATTACTCGGTCGCGCGTTGGTTAGCTGATGCGGGTGCCGCTTTGCGGTCAATCGAGGCCGAAGGACGCTTTCCGATCTTTGTGGGCGGGACGGGGCTTTATTTCCGCGCGCTGACGCAAGGCCTCTCCGATATCCCCCCCGTGCCCGAGGCGGTGCGGGCAGAGCTACGGGACTGGGCCGAGGGGCGGGCTTCCGAGGACATCCATGCGCGGCTCGCTGCCCTTGATCCGGAAACCGCCGCCACGCTTCGGCCCTCAGACCCGCAGCGCAATCTCCGCGCTTTGGAGGTCTTTATGGCAACGGGGCGTTCGCTCGTGTCTTTCCATGCCGAGCGGAAGGGAGCGGTGCTGCAATCGGACGAGGTGCTCTCGATTTTCCTCGCGCCGGACCGCGATGTGTTGCGTGCACGCATCGACGCGCGCTTTGATGGCATGATGGCGGCGGGCGCGCTTGAGGAAGTCGAACGCCTTGCTGCGCGCGGGCTCGATCCCGCTTTGCCCGCCATGCGCGCCCATGGCGTGCCGGGGCTGATCCGCGCGCTTCGCGGTGACATCTCTTTTGATGAGGCGATTGAAAAGGGCAAAGCTGACACGCGCGCCTATTCCAAACGCCAACACACCTGGTTCCGCCATCAAGCGCCCGACTTCACCTGGGTGAAGCCGGAAGAGGCCGAGGTGTGGGTGGTTGCGAAGAAGTCTGAAATTGCCAAAACCCCTTGACGATCCGCGTCTTCCGTCTTAGCGTTTGGCCCGAAATTCGATGGAGAGGCGCGGTGCGCAAGTTTCTTGTAGTAGTTATGGGGCGTCAGGAGCGGGGC
>RFXE01000357.1 GCA_009921785.1 Alphaproteobacteria bacterium | reverse complement strand
AGTGACGGGGCGTTGCGCGCCCATTTTCACACCCGTCCAGCCATTGTCATTATGCGAGGCCGTCACCATCGCCACACACGGCACATCCAATTCAAATTGTGCGAAATAGGCCATGGGCGACATGGCAAGACCGATGTCATGCACGATGCAGCCCGACGCCAACAACCCATTGATCAGCGCCAATTTGATCGACGCTGAATAGGAGCGGTAATCATGACCCGTGACAATTTCCGGTTTCACGCCCATTTCGCGAATTAAGGTGCCAAGACCCAAACCGAGCGCTTGCACACCCATCAAGTTCAATTCTTTTTCGAAGAGCCAACGCGCATCATATTCGCGAAAACCCGTAGGTTTTACGAGCGGTGTCGTCTCATAAGCATAGCTATTGGGGGTCAGCGCAGCGACGGGTTTGGGAAACATCGGGGGGCTCATTCGATCACGAGATGAAACGCATTAGGCGTTCCAGTCTTTGAGTTTGGTTTCAATGTCAATGGATGAGGGCAGACTTGGTTGCGCGCCCGCTTTGGTGCAGGTGAGGCTTCCGGCGGCAACACCACGCGCCAAAGCCGTTGTGAAACCAAAGCCGCGATCAAGGGCTGCGGCAAAGGCACCGCAAAACGCATCCCCCGCTGCCGTTGTGTCAATAACCGTCACGGGAAAGGCGGGAATATGCCGGCGTACGCCATCGGTCCAGCCCACTGCACCCTCAGCACCGAGTGTTACAATTGTAGTAAGCTTACGCGCCTCCGCAATCATACGGGCATGATCTTCCGGCGTATCACCCTTGAGTAGCATGCCTTTAGCGACGGTTGCGGCTTCATGTTCATTCATGATCAACACATCGACCAGTGCAGCGAGTTCATCAGCAATTGCACCTGCGGGTGCAACATTGAGAATAACGCGCGCGCCTTTGTCTTTTGCAAAACGCGCCGCCGCAATTTGTTCGCGCTCCGGCACTTCGCGCTGCATTAAGAGCACATCTTTTTCGCCGATGGAAATTTTAGAGAGCGCCGTTGCGCGCGCTTCTGCATTGGCACCGGAAGCGACTGTGATGGCGTTTTCACCTTTCGCATCAACGGTAATGAAAGCAGCACCCGTTGGCGAATCTACCGCTTCGGTTTCTGAAAGATCAACGCCATCTTTACGCAATAGCGCCAAAGCGATTTCGGCAAACGGGTCGCGACCCACTGCGCCTACCAACGCGACCGAAGCGCCCGCGCGTCGTGCAGCAAGCGCTTGATTGGCGCCTTTGCCACCGGGGATCACATCGTAATTGGGGCCGAGCACCGTCTCGCCTGGTTTTGGAATCGTGTTCACGCGCGTGACAAAATCAACATTGATCGATCCGAATACGATGATCATGATTTTACCTTTCGATAGGCGGCGATAAACTTTGTCGCGCGTTTTTTAATTTCTACGGCATCGACGCCGGGTGTGAAAAGGGATGACCCCAAACCGAAACCCGCAAGCGGCGTGGCGGCATAAGAGGCAAAGCTCGTGTCATTTACACCACCCACGAGCACCATGCGCGTGGATTTTGGCAAAACGGCAGAGAGTGCTTTCACACCTTGCGGCGACATCAACTCACCGGGAAAGAGTTTGAGCACATGCGCGCCCGCATCAAGCGCGCTCATGGCTTCAGTGGGTGTGAACACGCCGGGTGCCGATACAAGATGCTCAGAAACCGCATGCGCAATCACATCCGGATTGGCATTGGGGGATACAATGAGTGTGCCGCCCGCATCCATCACTTGATCGACTTCCGTGCGACGATAAACAGTTCCTGCGCCCACAACCGCGCGGCCTTGAAGCACTTTCGCAAGACGTGAAATGCTTTTGAAGGGTTCCGGTGAATTCAATGGCACTTCAAGAATGGTGATACCCGCT
>RFXE01000356.1 GCA_009921785.1 Alphaproteobacteria bacterium | reverse complement strand
TGCGGGCTTGGCTTTTTCAGCCAGCTCCTGCGCTGCGCGCGTGTTCAAAAAATCAATGCTGCACGCAGCCATCAGGCTGGCAAAACAAACGGCTGCGGCAGCCCTTGCAAAACGGAAATGATTGGACATGGCAAATACCCTTTCTGCTGTGGATTAAGGCACAAGATCGATGTCTGGGGTCAGTCCGACCCGCTCTGTTCGGCCAATGGTCCGTCGGTCGCACGGACAACCCCGCTACGCGGCGCACTGGGCCCAGACGTTTCCATGCTGGAGAACAAAGGTTTTGAACGCGGCATTGACGCCTCGCCCACCAATGAAGTGCTCGTTGAAGAAAGCGTTCTTGGGTGGAAAGAATATGAGATGGAAGTTGTGCGCGACAAAGCGGACAATTGCATCATCATCTGCTCGATTGAAAATCTCGACCCGATGGGCGTTCATACGGGTGACTCGATTACCGTTGCGCCAGCACTGACTCTCACCGACAAAGAATATCAGATCATGCGCGACGCCTCGCTTGCCGTGTTGCGCGAGATTGGTGTCGAGACCGGCGGCTCGAATGTGCAATTCGCGGTGAACCCCGCGGATGGTCGCATGATCGTGATTGAAATGAATCCGCGCGTGTCGCGCTCGTCAGCGCTTGCCTCAAAAGCCACAGGGTTCCCGATTGCGCGCGTCGCGGCAAAACTCGCCGTCGGCTATACGCTGGATGAAATCGACAATGACATCACTGGTGGCGCAACGCCGGCATCCTTTGAACCGACGATTGATTATGTCGTTACAAAAATTCCGCGCTTCGCTTTTGAAAAATTTCCGGGTGCTGATCGCAATCTAACGACGTCGATGAAATCGGTGGGCGAAGCGATGGCCATTGGCCGCACCTTCCAAGAGTCATTGCAGAAAGCCTTGCGCTCTCTCGAAACCGGCCTCACCGGTCTTGATGAAATCGAGATCGAAGGTCTCGGATCAGGCGACGACAAGAACGCTGTGAAAGCGGTGCTCGGTACAGCAACGCCGGAACGTATTCTTCAAGTCGGCCAAGCCTTCCGTCTCGGCTTCACGCTCGAAGAAGTTCATGACAGCTGCAAGATTGATCCGTGGTTCTTGGAACAGATCAAAGACATTATTGATACCGAAGACGCTGTGCGCAAATTCGGTGTGCCGAAGACGAAAGAAGCGCTGCGTCGCCTCAAAGCGATGGGCTTTTCGGACTCGCGGCTTGCGGTTCTCGCATCCGACACCGAAGCGAATGTATCGCGTCATCGTGCGGAACTTGGTGTGCATCCCGTTTACAAGCGCATCGATACTTGTGCGGCGGAATTCGCTTCACCCACCGCCTATATGTATTCAACCTATGCGCCCTCTTTTGCGGGCACGGCGGCCAATGAAGCGGCACCTTCTGATCGCAAAAAAGTGGCTATTCTCGGCGGCGGACCAAACCGCATCGGCCAAGGCATCGAATTTGATTATTGCTGCTGCCATGCCTGCTTCGCCTTGAGCGATGTGGGTTATGAAACCATCATGATCAATTGCAACCCCGAAACGGTTTCAACCGATTATGATACGTCTGACCGTCTTTATTTCGATCCGCTCACGGCTGAAGATGTCATCGAGATATTGCGTCTCGAACAATCAAAGGGCGAATTACTCGGTGCGATTGTGCAATTTGGGGGACAGACTCCGTTGAAGCTCGCGCATGCGCTTGAGCAAGCGGGTATCCCGATCTTGGGCACATCACCTGATATGATCGACCTCGCCGAAGACCGTGACCGCTTCAAACGTTTGCTCGATAAGCTCGGCTTGAAGCAACCGCAAAACGGCATCGCCTATTCGGTTGAGCAATCGCGTCTCGTTTTGCAAGAGCTAGGGTTACCGCTCGTCGTGCGTCCCTC
>RFXE01000355.1 GCA_009921785.1 Alphaproteobacteria bacterium | reverse complement strand
TGCACAATTGCGCCAAGTGCGCGCCATCATGCATTCGGGTGATCGCTTGCCACTGGCTAAGCCGACAGACAGTATGGCCGATGCGGTTGTGACCATCAGCTCCAAAGGGTTTGGCTGCGTGCTCGTGATTGATGCACAAGGTCATCTTGCAGGACTCGTGACTGACGGTGACTTGCGTCGCCATATGTCGCCAGAGCTTTTAAGTCTGTCCGTCGAAACGGTGATGACGCGCAATCCGAAAACGGTTCCGCCGGAAACGCTTGTAGCCGAAGCATTGGAAATTATGGAAAGCCGCAAAATCAGTTCTCTGGTGATTGTTGAGAACCAGCGTCCTGTCGGCTTAATTCATCTCTTAGATTTGTTGCGGATCGGCGCCGCGTAAAAATCAAAAAAAATCAGACCCAGCCTTGCAACTCACGCAAGACGACGGATTGGATGACATCCAAACCGAGTTCTGAATCATTCAAGCAGGACACATAGGCAAATTTCTCGCCGCCATGATGCATGAAATGTTCGCGATTTTCGCCTTCAATTTCCTCTAGCGTTTCGAGGCAATCCGCGGCAAAGCCCGGCGCAATCACCAATACCTTCTTAATGCCTTTTTCCGGCAATTCACCCATCGTATCGATCAGATAAGGCTTCAACCATTCTTCATTGCCGAAGCGTGATTGAAAGCAAACCATGAATTTTTCTTTTGGCAACTGCAGCGCCTCACGCAGCAAACGGCCGGTCTTCATGCATTGGCAATGATAGGGGTCACCCTTTAGCAGATATGATTCTGGCACGCCGTGGAATGATGTCACGATCATATCGGGTTCAAAATCGATCTCGGCCTTTTTAGCCTGAATCGTTTTCGCAAGGGCATCGATATAAACGGGATCATCATGCCAAGGCGGCGCAACACGAATAGCCGGTTGCCACCGCATCTCCATCAAGGATTCAAAGGCTTTGTCGCAAGCTGTTGCTGATGTTGCTGCGCATGATTGCGGATAGAGCGGCACAAGCAAAATGCGGTCGCACCCTGCGGCTTGCAACGCCTTCAAGCGATCTTGCGTCGAGGGATTGCCATAACGCATGCCCCAATCGACGATGAGGCGATCATCCATTGCGGCCAATCTCTCCGCAAGCTTTTGCGCTTGGGACCGGCTAATGGTTTTGAGCGGGCTTTCATTCAGCTCTTTATTCCAAATCGAATCATAGTCCTTGCCCTTGCTGCCAGGACGGACTGTCAAAATGATCAGATTAAGAATTGGCCACCACAACAAACGCGGCACTTCGATAACGCGGCGGTCGGAGAGAAATTCTTTGAGGTAACGCCGCATCGACCAATAATCCGTCGCGTCCGGCGTACCGAGATTGAGAAGCAGGACCCCGATCTTACCGGCATTCACGCGAGGATGGTCGGACGGCAGGCGGATGTCCGCACGGCGGGCGGCGGGACGGAACATCGCGGTCATCAGCAAGCCTCTTCGAAAGAACCAATGGCAAGGTTACGATCCTTAAAGCGTCCCGGATTGCGGGAGAAGCTTAAAATCGGCGCCAGAGGGTCATATCGGTGGCAAAATCGCACGTAAGGACAAAGACAAGGATTGCGCGTCCGCCCGCTTCGCGCTAGCCGAAAGAGACCAAATTCGAGGAACAGCCCCATGGCCAAGCGCGGCATCAACTTCCGGAACCTTCTGACGCTTGTGAGCGTCGCCATTCTTGTCGGTGTTGAGTTTTTGGGCGTTGCTGTAGCCGCCGGATGGGCGCTTGCGGGCCTTTTTGGCCTGAGCCAGACCCTCGAAACCGTCCTAATGACCGCTTTTGGCGCTCTGGGCCTCTACGCCCTCGTCATCTTCATGCAGCGGGCTATCGCGGTCGAGCCGCTCCGCGGCTAAATTTGTAATG
>RFXE01000354.1 GCA_009921785.1 Alphaproteobacteria bacterium | reverse complement strand
CAAGCCTTGGCGCAAGAAGTGGAGAGTGTGGCGCAAGGTCATCACGCAGTCTTGCTCGCTAATCACGGTCCGGTTGTTTCCGGCACTTCGCTTGATAGCGCCATGGCAGCGACCGAAGAACTTGAAGAAACAGCCAAACTTTTTCTGATGTTGCGCGGAGAGAAAACAAATCCGCTGACGGCCGATCAAGTGGCGGAACTTCGGCAACGCTTTCCGAGTTAAAGTGTTATCTTAATCGATGCAAAATTCCCATTAGCGAATAAACTGTTCAACATAAGACTCGCCAAAACCAATCTGCGCAAAATGTTTGCGGCACATGTCGATCTTGGTGAAGACATCTTCATAGCCTTGAACTGCGCCATCGGGATCAACATAGATCATCGCGCCATTCACTTGGAACATCGTGATCATTTCAGTCACATCATCGTCTACAACCAGCGTATGGGTTTCACCTGGTGCTTCATAAACATAAGATCCTTCGGTCGCGACCCAATCATGTTCAAGATAGCGCCATGATCCTTTGATCACATAGCCATGAACCGGTTGCGGATGACGATGCCGTGACAACACGCCTGATTTTCTAACCCGCAATAAATTGACCCAATAACCCCGACTGGCTGAAAGACAAAGCGGACGGAACCACACATTCTTCGCTTGCGGCACCCAGAGCCGCTCGTCTTCAGGCACAGCATGGGGAATAACAATTTCAGGGAACGCGTCTTTCGGTTGCGGATGTCGATAAGCAATGCGCTGCGTTGACGCATCTTCTGTAACACCCGAACGATTGGTCGCGCTTGTATTAGACATTCTCACAGCTCCTTAACATCAATTTGCGGCATACCCGCCATCAATGGGGATAATTGCACCCGTCATATATCGTGCCGCATCCGAACAAAGATGCGAGACAACGCCGCCAATATCATCGGGTGAACCCCAGCGTTTCATCGGCGTGCGCGCCATGATTGACGCATTGCGATCGTGATCATCGCGCGCACCTTTTGTGAGTTCGGTGGCGATCCATCCGGGCGCAATCGCATTAACGCGGATATTGTCGGGCGCCCATGCGACAGCCAATGATTTTGTGAGTTGCACAATCCCGCCCTTTGATGCGGCATAGGCCGGCGTGAGCGGTCCCCCAAAGAAAGACAGCATCGACGCGGTGTTCACAATCACACCAGCACCGGATGCGCGAAGCTTGTCATAAGCAGCCAAACACATCCGCATCGTACCCGTCAGATTCACATCGATAACGGTTTTAAACGAGGTGATGTCATACTCCGCACCACCACGCAGAATGATACCGGCACAATTGACGAGACAGTGGATCTGCTCAATTGACTCAATTAGCGCGGTGACAGCGTGATCATCCGTGACATCGAGCCGATGCGCACGAAGCCGTTCACGAGACGGAACAGAAGCCACTTCTTCATCGGTGAGGCCGGTCACGATTACCTGATAGTTTTCTGCAAGCAGGGCTTCAGCGATCCCCCATCCTATGCCGCGGGCGCCTCCCGTGATCAGCGCCGTTTTTGGCGAATATGAAGCGCTCATCACATTTGTCCTTACCTCTGGCCTGAACAGCTCAGCAAGGCTCGCATAGAAGCGCGTATTCGCCAAGAAAGCGGAGAGACTAAATTCGGGAGAACACAGTGGTCGAACGCGTTCGGGCCTACGAGAAGCCCTTAACGATGAAAGACAGCCGACCCTCAAACAGGACACATATTTGGCAGATATTGGATTATATGCTCGCTAAAGGCTCGTAAGCCTTTGAAATCATTGGCGCACCTCTCGGGGTGAAGATGATAAAATTTATGTTATTGAAATATAAAAAAATTTAACATGACCGTACCGTTTCGATCTCCTTCGTAAAGCAGTCGGCATAGTTGGCAGA
>RFXE01000353.1 GCA_009921785.1 Alphaproteobacteria bacterium | reverse complement strand
AACATCACGATGATGCCGACCACAATCCAGTGCCAAATGCTAACGCTTCCCATCAAAGCCTCCTCGCCAGAACGGGTCCCGGCTGGAGCCGTTCCCTTGCATCAGGTGAAATTAGGGTGCTCGCCCTATAAAAACAAGCACTACATCACGAGAACAGCCGAATTTCGGCAACAGCCCCTGCGGCATCCTTACCAAGTCGCGAGAATATCACTCGTCGTTGGCGACTTCGAGGCGTTCTTCCGTAACCCCCGACCGTTCTTCGGCCAAAGCCACGAAGAGATCTTCTTCAAGCGGATCTTCATCAGCGTGAAGCTCAGCGCTGTCTGAGGGTTCAGGAACATTAAAATCGGCGGGTAATCGACCATCAAAAAAGCCCGCGCCCTTCAATTCAGAGAGACCCGGCAATTCATTAATTGCCTGAAGTCCGAATTGATCAAGAAAGTCTTCGGTCGTGCCATAAGTCACCGGTCGGCCCGGCGCTTTACGGCGACCACGCAACCGAACCCATCCGGTTTCCAGCAAGACATCGAGAGTGCCTTTAGCGGTGGCAACGCCGCGAATATCTTCGATTTCGGCGCGGGTCACAGGCTGATGATAGGCAACAATCGCCAATGTCTCCATGGCGGCGCGAGACAGTTTGCGCGGCTCATGCTTTTCGCGGATCAGGAGATAGCCAAGGTCTTCTGCCGTGCGCAACGCCCACTTTCCGGCAACATTTTTCAAATTGACGCCCCGAGGCGCGAAATCAGCTGCTAATTCAGCGAGGATAGCATCAACCTGCGCCTCTTTACCGAGATGGAACCGGAAATCATCTTCACCTAGCGGACGCTCGGAAGCGAACAAAAGCGCCTCTACAATGCGCTTGTCGCGCAAAAATACAGCATCACGCGTCACGCCTTCCGACTCGAAGTCGGTCTCATCAACGGGGAGCGAGGAAGATACGGCCATTTCAGTCATGCTCTATTCAATTCAATTCTGTAGTCTTGGTTCAGTTGAGGCACGAGCCCTGAGATAGATCGGGGCAAAAGCAACGTCTTGACGAAGCTCTACCCGTCCCTCTTTCACAAGCTCGAGTGAAGCCGACAAAGCCGTCGCGCGCACGGTCCGTCTTTGCTCAGGTTCAGTAATAAAAGCAATGAGGTAATCATCAAGTACGGCCCATTCCTGCGCCACGCCAACGAGGCGTTCTAGCGCGGCCCGGGCCTCGTCAAGCGACCAAACGACCCGTTTATGCAAAGAAATCCGAGAAAGGACACGGGTTTGCCTTTGCTGTGCATAAGAATTTAGAAGGTCGTGAATCGAGGCATCGAAGATCGGAATCTTGCGCATCGCCACCGGTTCCGGCTGACCACGGCCAAACATGTCACGGTCAAGTTGCGGCCGATCCTGAAGCATCCGCGCCAGGCCTCGGAAGGCCTCAAGCCGTTTGAGCTTATTAGCCAAAGCGGCAGCCAAATCGGCGGCGTCCGGTTCGGCGCTTGACTCAGGCGCCGGGACAAGAAGCCGGGATTTCAAATAGGCAAGCCAAGCCGCCATAACGAGGTAATCGGCAGCTAGTTCAAGCCGAAGCGTCCGCGCGCGTTCAATAAATGAGAGATATTGCTCAACGAGCTGTAAAATCGAGATTTTTGCCAAATCGACCTTTTGACGACGGGCAAGCTCCAGCAACAGATCGAGCGGACCCGAGAAACCTTCCGTATCAATCAAGAGGACGGGATCGGTTGTTGCGCGATCTTCCTCGAAATCGGAACCCCCGAAAAACTCGGACTCGGTCATAATCTACAGCGCTCTCGTGACGAATTTCGAGCCAGACTCTGGTCCTGTTTTCAGGCAAGAGCAAGCGCAGCATCCAATTTCGCGCCTGCATCCACAGGATCGAAGGGCTCCGGACGCCTTTTCAACATCGAAAGTGCTCTTTCG
>RFXE01000352.1 GCA_009921785.1 Alphaproteobacteria bacterium | reverse complement strand
ACCAACGTGTTGCTGTAATAAGAAGAACTGTCCCCGATGCTGCCATTCAGCACCAACTTAGACACCTCGTAGTTTCCTGTGGCACCGGAGAAACTGTAGTTGGCGGCATCTGCGCCAGAGAGGGTGCTACCCACCGACTGAATGCCGGTGTATGAGCCTGCATTGAGCTTGCCACTGGTGCTGGTTTTGCCCGATATGTTGATGGAAGGTGTGGCTGCCGTGACCACATCGTTATCCACTTTGTTGCTGAAGGTGACCGCACCTGGTACCAACGTTGCGCCATAGACAGTGGAGCCTGCACCGATGACGCCAGTCAATTCCAGTGGTGTGACGATGTAGTTGCCGGGGGTATCCGTGAAGGTGTAGTTGTCTTTATCAGCACCATTCAATGTCAATGTTTGCGAGTAGGTACCCGCTTTGAGTTTGCCGCTGGTGCTGGTATTGCTTGCAGGGGTCACGCTGACCGTACCCGTTGTGACGATGTCGGTACCTGTGACAGTAGAAACAATACCTGTGGTGATCGTGGCAGTTCCCGGCACAAGCGCAGAACCGTACACCGAGGAAGAGGGAGAAATGCTGCCACCTAACGTCGCCTTTGAAACGGTGTAGTCAGCCTTGACGCCAGCAAATGTGTAATTCAAAGCATCCGTACCGCTCAACACGCTGCTGACCGTTTGCAGCTCGGTGTAGGTGTTTGCTTTAAGGTTGCCACTGGTACTGGTTTTGCCGGTGGTGTCAATCACCACGGCAGCGGGTAAAACATTGTCACCAGTCACCTTGTTGGTGAAGGTCACCGAGCCCGGCACCAGTGCTGCACCGTATACCGACGAGCCTGCACCTAACACGCCAACCAGTGCCAAAGGTGTCACGGTGTAGTTGGCGGTGGCGCCCGTGAATGTGTAGTTGTCGGCATCCAAGCCACTCAAAGCACCACTCACTGATTGAATGCCGTTGTGCGTTCCAGCAATGAGGTTTCCACTGGAGCTGGTTTTTCCAGAAGTGTTGACCGTGGGCGTAGCCGTGGTGACGATATCGCCAGTCACTTTGTTGCTGAACGTCACCGCACCGGGTACCAGCGATGCGCCATAGGCCGACGAGCCCGCGCCGAGCACACCCGCAAGCGCCAACCGAGAAACGGTGTAGTCACCCACCGTGCCAGCGAAGGTGTAGTTGTCAGCATCAGCACCGTTCAATGCCAATGTTTGCTTATTGGGGTAGGTACCCGCTTTGAGTTTGCCGCTGGTGCTGGTGTTGCCTGCGGTGGTCACGCTGACCGTACCCGCTGTGACCACGTCGGTGCCAGTGACAGTAGAAACAATGCCTGTCGTGATCGTGGCAGCTCCTGGCACAAGCGCAGAACCGTACACCGAAGAAGAAGGAGAAATGCTGCCACCTAAAGTCGCCTTTGAAACGGTGTAGTCACCTGTGGCACCGGAGTAGGTGTAATTTGCAATATCTGTTCCGGTGAGGGTGGCGGGTGCGGTTTGTATGCCGGTGTAGCTGCCTGCTTTGAGGTAGCCGCTGGTGCTTTGGTTGGCTGCTGCGAGGGCAATGGAGACCGTGTTATCGGGTATCACGTTGTCCCCACTGACCAGGCCAGACAATGACACCGTTCCATTCACCAGATTCGCGCCGTATTCCGAGTTTCTCGCGCTGATCAACCCCGTCAGCGTTTTGGGGGTGACGGTGTAGTTGCCAGATGCGCCAGCAAAGGTGTAGTTGGCCGCGCCAGCGCCACTCAAAACGCCGGACACGCTTTGTATGCCAAGATGGCTACCCACTTTCAATTGGCCACCACCACTCAACAGACCGGTGGTATTGATAACCACAGAAGCGGTGGACACCGAGTCTCCATTCACCACGCCTGAGAGGGTCACTGCGCCTGGCAACAGCGTTGACCCATAAACAGAGCTGCCCGTG
>RFXE01000351.1 GCA_009921785.1 Alphaproteobacteria bacterium | reverse complement strand
CTCCGGACTAAGCTCGACCGCGGATCGGTTATAGTGTTCCGATCCTCTCCGGACTAAGCTCGACCGCGGATCGGATAAGATAGAAAATAAACCCAACCCTAAAGGCCCGATGAATTCTTTGTCCGACAACACGCTCGCTAAAGAGACCGCCGCGCGATTGGTCACGCCTGTGCAGCGCGTGATGATTGCCGCGCTCATTGGTGTCGTCTTTTTAATCGGCTTGGGGTTTTGGGCGTCTCGTGGCTCTGTTGTGTTCACCGAGCTTGTTGATCTCGCGCTCGCATGGTGCATATAGCGCATCATGAAACACCGCCTCACGCTTTCGCTGCTTGTGACTTTGGCCGGGCTTATCCTCATCGGCCTGCTTGCGATTTTTATTTTAAACCCGGAACGCCAATCCACCGATGCGATTGGCGGCGCCTTTACTCTGACTGACCAACGCGGCGCCGTAGTAACTGAAGCTGCGCTCAAAGGTGCGCCGAGCTTGATCTTTTTCGGCTTCACCCATTGCCCCGATGTATGCCCCACCGCGCTTTTTGAGATTTCTCAACTTTACAAAACGCTCGGTCCAAAGGGCGATCAGCTTAAAACCTTCTTCATCACGGTGGACCCCGAACGGGATACGCCCGAGAGCCTCAAAGCCTATCTCGACAGTTTCGACCCGCGCATCATCGGCCTCACCGGCACGCGCGAACAGATTGATAGCGCCATGCGGGCCTATCGCGCTTTTGCCCGCAAAGTGCCGCTTGAGGGCGGCGGCTATGTGATGGATCACACGGCGCTTGTTTACCTGATGGACAAAAAAGGGCGCTTTGTGTCGAGCATGAATTTCGAGCGCCCGCCGGAAGAGAATGCGAAGCGGATCGCTGATTTGTTCTAAGTCCTAATTCTTTTCTTTCTGAATATTGAAACTTCGAGCCCGGCCATGCGGTGTTTTTCGCCAGTGGCTTGGCGCAATAATCAATTCGATAAAGGCAAACCATGCCGCCGCCGTTTTCAAAAGCGAATAAGGGACTTGTAAAATATAGTCGCTTAAAGTGAGACGATAAGAGCGATGACGCGCCGCGCGGTGAAGCATCAAAAAATTGAGAGCCAGATGAAAAGAGAGAAGAACGGAAATTGCCGAAAGACCCGATCGGTTAAACATCAAACCCTGTAGTCCGAGCTCGGCAAATCCTACACATTCGGTTGCTACAATCACCAAGAGGGGATGATATAGGGATGTCACAAAAGACGTTGTTGCGACGAGTATGATGAGCATATGTTCGATCAACGGGGGTTTAGTACCTGCACGCTTTGCGCGCCCAAGATGAATGATGGACGTCTGCATCCATCCTTTGAACCAACGCGTTCGTTGATGAAACCAGATTTTGAGATCATTAGGTGCTTCTTCAAATGTCGTGGACGGGAGCCACTGCGTCTCATACCCAAAGCGGCTGAGTCTTAAACCGAGATCAGCATCTTCCGTAACATTCCAAGGATCCCATCCCTGAACCGCAAGAAGCGCGCTGCGGCGTAAATGATTGGATGTACCTCCCAACGGGATCGGCATATGAAGACGTGACATTCCCGGCAATATCACGTCAAACAACACGGCATATTCGTAAGAGAACATGCGCGACAACCAAGAATCGTGGCGATTATAAATCGCCAGTGACGCTTGCACACACCCCACTTTTGGCGAGGCGCGCGCAAATACGGTAGCTGCACGCCTCAACTGCAGCGGATCAGGCATATCCTCCGCATCGAACACAACAATCAGCTCACCGCGGGCATAGGCTTGGCCGATAGCGAGTGCGCGCGGCTTTGTTTTCGGCAATCCTTCAGGACAGATGATCGTTTCAAAATATGAAAAATGCGACGATGATGCAATGGCATCGCGTGTTGTGTTATCCTTCTCCTCAACAAGCAGAATGATTTGTAATTTTGATCGCGGATAGTC
>RFXE01000036.1 GCA_009921785.1 Alphaproteobacteria bacterium | reverse complement strand
CCCACCTGTTTCTTTCTCGCCGCCAAAGGCGCCGCCGATTTCGGCACCCGACGGACCGATATTCACATTCGCAATGCCGCAATCAGAGCCAATGTCGGATACAAACAATTCCGCCTCACGCATATCGAGCGTGAAGAGTGAGGAAGAAAGACCCGCAGAGACGCCATTCTGCATCGCAATCGCGTCGTCGAAGTTTTTATATTTCATCACATAGAGAATCGGCGCGAAGGTCTCATGCAATACGGGGCCGGAATGCGATGGCATTTCAACGAGCGCAGGTGCGAGATAATAGGCATCGGGTTTAGCATCCGCATGTTCACGCATACCGCCGGTGATCTTGGCACCCATCGCCCGCGCTTCACCAAGCGCACGCTCCATGCCTTCATAGGCCTGTTTGTCGATCAAGGGGCCGACGAGAACACCCGCGTCACGGGGATCACCCACTTTCACGCTTTGATAGACGCTACGCAGTTTTGGCACGAGCGCATCATAAATGCTTTCATGCACGATCAAACGGCGAAGCGTGGTGCAACGCTGACCGGCTGTACCCATCGCGGCGAACGCGATGCCACGCAAAGCAAGATCAAGATCAGCAGACGGCGCAACAATTGCCGCATTGTTTCCGCCAAGTTCAAGAATGGCGCGTGCAAAACGGGCGGCGAGTTTAGGCCCGACTTGTTTGCCCATGGCGGTTGAACCGGTTGCTGACACAAGCGCAACGCGATGATCGGACACAAGCGCATCACCGGTATCGCGACCACCCACAATCACTTCAAGCAAACCAGAAGGAACACCGCCAAAGCGTTTCGCGGCGCGCTTTACAATTGCTTCAGTCGCCAAAGCAGTCAGCACGGATTTTTCTGAAGGCTTCCACACAACACTATTGCCGCACACAAAGGCGAGTGCCGCATTCCATGACCACACCGCAACGGGGAAGTTGAATGCGGAAATCACACCGCACACACCAAGCGGATGCCATGTTTCCATCATGCGATGTGAAGGACGTTCTGTAGCAATCGTCAACCCAAACAATTGGCGTGAAAGACCGACTGCATAATCGCAGATGTCGATCATCTCTTGTACTTCACCCAAACCTTCGGATGTGATTTTGCCGACTTCGAGAGTCACAAGACGACCGAGATCCTCTTTCGCCGCACGCAATTCTTCGCCCAACAAGCGCACAAATTCACCACGACGCGGCGCAGGAACAAGTCGCCATTCACGAAACGCTTTTTCGGATCGGCCAATCGCTGCGCCTACATCCTGCACAGAATGCGACACGAGCTCGGCCATGGTTTCGCCCGTAATCGGCGAGCGGGCCGCCATGCCGCCGCGCACAAAGGCGCTTTCGGGCACACCCAAACGGGCAAGAATTTCGAGGGCTTCGGCAGAGGCGGTCATCGACATGGCATGGTCCTGAATATGAAGCGGCGCATTTTCGCGCTGTTGTTGACGGCTCTCACTCTATCGTCCGCGACGGGCGCCGACCAGAGAGGGGAGAGACCCGATTAAATCCCCCATTTTAGGAATGATGTTCGAATAAATTAGGCCTTGCAAATCATGATTTGGCAGAACATCATGAGTTTTAATCATGAACTTGCCCCGCTCCCTCCTCCCCTCCCTCGCGGCGCTCCAGGCTTTTGAAGCCTCCGCGCGGCATTTGAGCTTCACCAGAGCGGGCGAAGAGCTGAATTTGAGCCAGGGAGCGATCAGCCGGCAGGTCTTGGCGCTCGAATCGGCGCTGGGCGTACCGCTTTTTGCGCGGGTCAGGCAGCGAATCAGTCTCACCCCCGCCGGCGCGTCCTATGCGGAGGAAGTGCGCGATGCCTTGAACCGCCTCTCCGCCGCAACGCTTAACGCCGTGGCCTTCAAAGGTGCGGGCGGTCCTTTGGCGCTCGCGATTCTGCCGACCTTCGGCACGCGCTGGCTCATTCCGCGTTTGCCCGATTTTTCACAAAAACATCCGGAAGTGACGATCAATTTTTCAACACGGATTCTGCCCTTCGATTTTTCGCGCGAACCGCTCGACGCCGCCATTCATTTCGGTGATCCCATATGGCCAGGCGCAGTGCTCCATCGCTTGATGGGTGAAACGATTATTCCTGTCGCGAGTCCTGCTCTTGTCGAACGTTTACACATCACAAAGCCTGCCGATCTTTTGCGCGCGCCTTTGTTGAAACAAGCGACACGTCCACGCGCTTGGGCGGAATGGCTTTCAGCACAAGGGCTCAATCAGGTCGATGCGATCCAGGGACCGGGCTTTGAGCAATTTGCAATGGTGGCCAAAGCGGCCGTTGCTGGATTAGGCGTGGCTATTGTGCCGCGCTTCTTGGTTGAAGATGAACTCGCAAGCGGTGCCTTGATGATTCCGATTGATCAACCGATTGAAAGCGAGCAGGCCTATTGGCTTGTTTATCCGGAAGAGAAAAAAGACCGACCGGCTGTAAATGCCTTTCGCTCTTGGCTTCTTGAGCAATGTAACGCTTAAAATTTACAAATCATCAAAACGCGCGACACGCAGTGAAAAAGACTGCAGCATCGCTTCAAACACATCGCTTTTGAAAAATTCATATTCCTGATCACGCGCGGTTGTGACGGGATCAAGAGCGGCGAGTGACGCATCACTCACACCGGGATGACACATCACCAAATGATGCCGTCCTTGCACGAGCAAAAAGCGCTGAAACTCGCGCGCGAAATCCGCTTCCGGATCAAAAGAACGAACGCCTGAAAATGTGTCATTCACGCGATAGCCCGCGCGCTTCGCCTCACGTGCTAAACCAAGCGATAAAAACGCAATGAACAAAGCTTTACCCACAGACACACCGCGCGCCATGATCGAACCCATATGATCAGACGGCACACGCAGCCAAGGTTTGTAATGAGGCTTTACGACTTCAAGCGCTTCAAAGAGCGCACGGCGGATCACCGGCAACACATGCACATGTTGATGACCGTCTATAAAATCGGGGAACCGGCCGGTCTTGTCTCTGAACGCCGTGATCTGACGAATAATCTCATCGCGAATCTCGCGGCGTGGCAGCGCATTGGAAAAACACTTCGCCATCAAGCGGGAGAGCGGCAGAAATCGCCCCTCCGGCGCGAGTGTGGGGGCGGGGCCGAGCGGCGCCCCCAGCGTCAAAGTGAGATGCAAACCCAAATCACGATGGCCCTGAAAGGGCTTCAGATCATCCGCCCGCGAATCCCAAACCGGCTGATTCACCATGGAACCCGTGCCTGAAAGGCGATTTTTTGCCAATAAATCGAGAATCGCATCGCTTACGCCATGCGAAAGCCCGAAATCATCGGCAATCAATATGAAAGGAACGGGTGGCATCAAAACACGGGCGCCTGTATGAGTAGCCTTGAAAAATTCAACCTATCCCGCGTGAAGCGCGGCCCCGAGGAAGTCAAGACGTGTCGAGCCTAACACAATCGACCGGCGACCGGATCGAAAATCCCTGTGAACTGTCGCTCGTGATCCCTGCCTTCAATGAAGCGGGTAATTTACCTGCGCTTCTCGCGCGTGTTGTACCGCTGCTTGATCGCCTCTCGAAAGACTGGGAGCTGATTTTCGTCGATGATGGCTCCTCGGATGACACTTTCGCACATATTGCTGCTGCCCACGTAAAGGACGCGCGCATCCGCTGTGTCTCGTTCAGCCGTAATTTCGGTAAAGAGATTGCGATTGCAGCCGGTCTTGATGCCGCGCGCGGTGATGCCGTCGTCATCATGGATGCCGATTTGCAGCATCCACCAGAGATGATCGAAAAATTCATGGAGTTGTGGCGCGAAGGCTATGACGTTGTTTATGGCCAACGCATTGATCGTCACACAGATAGTTGGGCACGTCGCGCTTTTACAGCCATATTCTATCATCTCTTCGCAAGTTTTGGTGAAACGCCACTCCCCGATGGCGCTGGCGATTTCCGTTTACTTGATCGGAAGGCTGTTAATGCCTTGCGTTTGATGGGAGAACGCGCACGCTTCTCAAAAGGGCTTTATGCGTGGATCGGATTCAAATCGGTTGGCGTGCCGTTTGAAGTGTCTGACCGCATTACCGGAAGTTCGAAATTCGGTTTCAGCCGCCTGATCAGCTTTGCTTTTGACGGCATTGCCTCCTTCTCAACGGTGCCTCTGCGTGTCTGGACCTATATCGGCGCGCTCGTATCCGGTTTTGCTTTGGTGATGGCGGCATCCGTTGTAATCAATACATTGATTTATGGCATTGACGTGCCGGGCTATGCGACGATTGTTGTGTCGATCACATTCTTCGCGGGAATCCAACTGCTATCGCTTGGTATTATCGGCGAATATATCGGCCGTATCTTTGCCGAAGTGAAGCGCCGGCCGCTTTATCTTGTAGGCCAGCGCATTGGCTTTGATGAAGCGGAAGAACAACGCCGTTCATCGCGATCTTTACCGCGCACATGATCCGTCACTTCGCTTCTGTCAGCGGCTTTACACTCCTCTCACGCCTCAGCGGCTTTGTGCGCGATGTTTTGCTCGCTTCTATAATGGGCTCAGGCCTGATCGCTGACGCCTATTTTGTTGCACAACGCCTACCCAATCACTTCCGCGCGATTTTTGGCGAAGGTGCGTTTAACTCCGCTTTCGTGCCCGCTTATGCGCGTGAACTCGAAGAGCGTGGAGAAGAAGCCGCGCGTCGTCTCGCAGGATCAATTCTTTTCGCGCTCACGCTAATTCTTGTTGTGCTGAGCGCGGTTGCGATGTGGCAGATGCCCTTCGTCATTGATCTTCTAGCGCCCGGCTTTTCTGATGAGCCAGAGAAATATGCGTTGGCAGTTACACTCACGCGCATCACTTTTCCCTATCTTCTGTTTGTGTCGCTCGTCACACTGATCTCAGGTACGTTGAACGCGCATAGTCGCTTTGCAAGTGCCGCAGCCGCCCCTATTCTTCTTAACCTTGCCATTATCGCGGCACTCGCTTGCGCGTTTCTATTCCCCTCTGCGGCTCATGCGGCAGCATGGGGCATTGCGATTTCTGGCGTGTTGCAACTCGCACTTGTCGCCGTCAATGCAAAGCGCGCGAACTGCTTGCCAAGTTTTGTGTGGCCCGAACACTCAGCATCGCTGAAACGCTTTCTGCGCGCGCTCGGACCTGCTGTTATAGGATCTGCTGGTGTTCAAATCGCAATCTTTGCCGATACAATCATCGCGTCCCTTTTGCCGACGGGTGCGGTTTCGGCCATCTCCTATGCGGATCGTCTTTATCAATTGCCCCTCGGTTTAATAGGCATTGCCGCAGGCACGGTTCTCTTGCCCGAAATGAGCCGTCATCTTGGTCGCAATGATCATACGACAGCCCATGCCGCACAAAATCGTTCGATGGCGCTGACTATTCTTTTGACGATGCCCTTCTTTGTCGCATTTCTGTCTATCCCTGAAGAGATCATGCGCGGCGTGTTTATGCATGGTCGCTTTACAGCAGCGGACGCAAGCGCATCAGCACTTGTTCTCGCGGCTTATGGAATCGGCATTTTACCAGTTGTGTTGATCCGCTCGCTTGTTGCGAGTTTCCATGCGCGCCAAGACACAACGACACCTTTGATCGCTGCCTTTATTGGCATTGCAATCAATGTTGTCTTGAAGATTGCGCTTTATCAAACATGGGGCGCATCCGGGCTAGCTTTTGCCACTGCCATAGGCGCGTGGGTCAATGGAGGACTCTTGGCCCTCCTCGCTTATCGCAAGTCATGGTTCGCGCCTGATCATCACTTAGCCCGCTTGATAATTGCAACAGGGATTGCCGCCCTCATCCTCGCCGCCGTTACACCGAGTTTGAAAATTATATCCTCGTCGATGACAGCAACGCTTCCCATGAGCGCAGCACTCCTGCTGATCGCGCTGGGTCTTTCGGGCGGTGTGGTTTATGCCGTCAGCGTAGGGATTGCCGCGCGTCTTCTTAAAGCCCCGCTTCCGCTTCGTTTCCGTTGATCGCCATCAATGCGGCGCTTAACGCATGATGCGAATATGGCCGCATTCCTGTGTTCCCAACAAAAGGAAGCGGATCATGAAAACCAATATTGGCGTTATTGATCGAAGCCTGCGTCTCATCATTGGCGCTTTACTTGTCGCTTGGGCCATTCCCGTTGGCTTTCCACCGATGGAGTATAATTGGATCGGGTGGGTCGGTGTCCTGCCAATTATCACAGCACTTGTCGGCTATTGCCCGCTCTATGGATTTCTTGATCTCACGACCAATGGTCGACCAAGACTCCACGCTTAGATTGTTCTTTACGTTTAAATAAAAAAGGGCGCCCTGTAAGGCGCCCTTCATTCATTGAGTGCCCAAAACTCAGAATGTCTTCGCGCCGCGCACGAGGACATAATAGGCGTAGAGGGATGTCGTGCCGCAGATATAAAGGCGATTGCGATTAATACCGCCGAAGCAGACATTTGCGACAACTTCCGGCACATGCACTTTCGCAATCAATGTGCCATCCGGATCATAGACATGTACGCCATCGCCCGCTGACGTCCAGATACGTCCGTCTTCATCAACGCGCAGACCATCAAAGAGCCCGTTGGTGCATGTTGCAAACAAGCGGCCATTCTTGATCTTATCGCCATCGACATCAAAAACACGGATGTGCCGCGGACCATTCTCAACATGGGTCGCACCCGTATCAACGATATAGAGCTTCTTTTCGTCCGGCGAGAATGCCAAACCATTCGGTCGCACAAAATCATCGGCAACACGCGTAATGGCGCCGCTCTTCCCATCGATGCGATAGACATGGCAGCCATCCTGCTCCATCGGCGAACGCAAGCCTTCATAATCCCAATCGATGCCGTAAGCGGGATCGGTGAACCAAATCGAGTCGTCACTTTTCACCACTGCATCATTCGGTGAGTTGAAGCGCTTGCCGTTAAAGCTGTCAGCAAGCGTTGTGATCGTGCCATCGATCTCGGTGCGCGATACGCGGCGGCCGCGATGTTCGCAACTGATCAAGCGCCCTTGGCGATCAACCGTATGGCCGTTCGTGTATTGTGATGGATTACGAAATTCGGAGACGCTGCCATCGGTCTCATCAAACCGCATCATCCGATTATTCGGAATGTCGGACCAGATCAGATAGCGACCCGCCGGAAAATAAGCAGGCCCTTCTGCCCAGCGACAGCCGACATAAAGACGGTCGAGTTTTGCGGTGCCGTTGAAAAGCCCCGCTCCTCTTTTGTCGAGCACCTCAAAAGGCGTCGGCAGAATATCATCATATGGTCCGCTCATTGGTCCTCCCCCTTCTCATTTTCTGAGATTTTTATGCCCGGTGATTATGACAGCCCCGCGCGCGCTGGCAAGATGCGCGCTTATCTGCCCGCGACAGACCGCCCTTCTTGACGTTCAAACCCAGATCGGCGACCACTGCGCCCGCAAAAGGGAGCCTTGATGTCCGATATTGATGCGATCGTGATCGGTGCCGGTGTTGTCGGCCTTGCAGTAGCGCGTCGCCTCGCGCATTCCGGTCGCTCCGTCATCGTGCTCGAGGGGGCCGAAGGCATCGGCACGGAAACCTCCTCACGCAATTCCGAAGTAATCCATGCGGGGATCTACTATCCGACAGGAAGCCTCAAAGCGAAACTCTGTGTTAAAGGTCGTCGCGCGCTTTACCAATTTTGCGACAGCCACAAAGTGCCCTATCGGCGTTGCGGCAAATTGATCGTTGCCACCGATGCGGCGGAGTCTGCTGCCATTGAAAAGCTCAAAGCGACGGGCGATGCTAATGATGTTGAAGATTTAAAACTCATCACGGGTGATGAAGCCCGCGCAATGGAACCGGCGCTCTATGCAACGGCGGCACTCCTCTCGCCTGTAACGGGCATACTCGATAGCCACTCCTTCATGCTCGCGCTGCAAGGCGATGCAGAGGCGCATGGGGCGGCCTTTGCCTTTCATACGCCGTTCCTGCGCGCTGATGTCAGCGGCAATATTATTCGCGTTGAAACCGGCGGCGCGGAACCAATGACGCTTACCACTGGGCTTCTCGTGAATGCGGCAGGGCTCTATGCATCGAAGACCGCAGAGGCCATGAGTGGTTTGCCATCCGATCATATTCCGCAAACGCGCTATGCTCGCGGCAATTATTTCACGCTTCAAGGCCGTGCCCCGTTTTCACATTTAATTTATCCGGCCCCTCATACGCATGGGCTTGGCGTGCATTTGACGATTGATCTTGCCGGACAGGCACGCTTCGGTCCCGATATCGAATGGATCGAAGAGATTTCTTATGATGTGAACCCGAAGCGGGCCGAAGGCTTTTCAGAGGCCATCCGCCGTTATTGGCCTGCGCTGCCTGATAACGCGCTGGCACCAGGCTATTCCGGCATCCGCCCGAAGATTTCAGGACCACATGATCCGGCACCCGATTTCCGAATTGATGGACCCGCGACCCATGGCATCCCCGGCCTGGTCAATCTCTTTGGCATCGAAAGCCCGGGCCTGACCGCCTCTTTGGCCATCGCCGACGCCGTTCTCGAAGCGCTCGGCTAAAGCCTCATAACTGCCCTTCAGCCGCCATAAGATTGCCCTGTCTGAGGGTTCCTTTTCTTTTTCATGCGGGTGTGAATAGATGCGTCCGCCGCAATTGAGACCCTGCCCATGACTTTGCTTGCCCGCGCGTTTTTGGTTCTAATCGCCTCCGCCTTTTTGACCCCGGCCTTCGCCGCCCCCCGCACCGATCTGGTGGTGGGTGTAAGGCTTGAACCGCCGCATCTCGACCCGACCGCGGGGGCTGCAGCCGCCATCGGCGAAGTGACCTATGCCAATGTGTTTGAAGGCCTCACGCGCATTGACCGCGACGGCAAAGTAAAGCCAGCCCTCGCGTCGTCTTGGGAGATTTCTGACGACGGCAAAACCTATGTGTTCCGTTTGCGCAGCGGCGTGACATTTCACGATGGCTCGACCTTCTCGTCGAGCGATGTAAAATTTTCGTTTGATCGCGCACGCGGCGAAAACAGCGTGAACCCGCAAAAGGGATTGTTCGAACCGATTGATACAATCGAGTCTGGTGATCCGACGACTTTGAAGATCACATTGAAAAGACCAACGGGGGGATTTCTTTTCAATTTGGGATGGCCCGCTGCCATTATCGTCTCGTCGAAATCAGCTGAGACCAATAAAACTAATCCAGTGGGCACAGGGCCGTTTCGCTTTTCAAATTGGACGAAAGGCGCGAGCGTTGAGCTCGTACGCAATGATAATTATTGGGGCCGCAAAGTTGCACTCGAAAAAGTGCTCTTCCGCGTGATTACCGATCCGTCTGCGGCCTATGCCTCTTTGATGGCCGGCGATGTCGATGCCTATCCGATTTATCCCGCGCCTGAAAATCTTGATCAGTTCCGCGCCGATAAGCGCTTCACGGTTGTTGTCGGCAATACCGAAGGCAAAACCATTCTCGCGATCAATAATGGCAAGAAGCCGTTTGATGATCTTAAAGTACGACAAGCGCTTGCTTATGCGGTTGATCGCAAAGCCGTGATCACCGGAGCGATGTTTGGCATTGGTCAGCCCATCGGTTCGCATTTCTCGCCGACCGATCCCGGTTATGTCGATCTCACAGGCCAATATGCTTACGACCCCTATAAAGCCAAGGCGCTCCTGCGTGAGGCAGGCGTAACGGACTTGAAACTGCGCCTCATTTTGCCCCCGCCTGAATATGCGCGGCGTGGCGGTGAAATTATCGCGCAGCAATTAAAAGCCATCGGAATTACCGTTGAGATTGTTCCGGTGGAATGGGCGCAATGGCTCTCCGATGTATTCAAAGCGAAGAATTACGATTTGACCATCATCTCGCATGTCGAGCCTATGGATCTCGATATTTATGCGCGTGATGATTATTACTTCGATTATAAAAGCCCCGCCTATAAAGCGCTTTATGCCGAGCTGACGTCAACAACAGATGAGGCGAAGCGGTTGGAGTTGATTGGTAAAGCGCAGAAAATGCTCGCGGATGATTGCGTGAATGTGTTTCTCTTCTTGCTGCCAAAAAGCGGTATCTGGAACGCAAAGCTCAAAGGACTTTGGGAGAACGCGCCTATTCCGGTTAATGATTTAACCGAAGTTGAGTGGACGGAATAACGCATAAAAAAGGCGGACTACTGGCCGCCTTTTTATCAAGCTATCGATAAACCACTTAAGCGCGCATCCGCTTACCTTCAGGGTCGAAGAGCGGATCGGTAATGATCGTGGCTTTGCGCAATTCGCCCATGATCTCGATGGCGAATGAACCCTTGCCAAGATCATCAGCAAGCTCTTTCGGCACATAGCCTTGCGCGAGCGATTGATCGACATAATGCGCGTAGCCGCCTGAGGTGACCCAACCGATCACCTTGTCAACATGCCAGATCGGCTCGTCACCGAGCACATCCGCATCGGTCGCTTCAACGATCATCGAGACACGACGCAGTGCGCCGCCGCTTTCGTGTTCTTCAACCGCTGCGGCCTTGCCGATAAAGTCCGGCTTGTCGAGACGGATGAAACGATCCATGCCCGCTTCGAATGGTCCATAGATCGGACGCAATTCGCGGAACCAGGTGGGGAAGTTCTTCTCAAGACGCAATGCAAGCAAAGCGCGCATACCGAAATTGATGAGGCCATGCGGCTTGCCGGCTTCAAGAATGGCGAGATACAAGCGACGCTGATATTCAGGCTTCACCCAGATTTCGTAACCCAAATCACCCGTATAGGTGACGCGGTTCACCATCGCCGGAACATTGCCGACATCGAAGCTCTTGTGATCCATGAATTTGAAGGCCGCATTCGACACGTCTTCATCGGTCAACGCCTGCAACACATCGCGTGCCTTAGGACCTGCGATCGATAGACCCACAAGACCCATATCGAGACGCTTCACCGCAACCGAACCATCCTTCGGCAGATGCTTTTCGAACCAGCGCATGTGATAGATCTGCGCTTGTGACGAGCCCCACATATAGAAGTGACCTTCAGCGGCTTTCGCGATTGTGAAATCGCCGATGAGCTTGCCCTTCTCGTTCAGCATCGGCGTCAACACCAAGCGACCCGTCTTCGGCATCACATTGGTCATCAGGCGCGCGAGATAGGCTTCTGCACCCGCACCGGTAAATTCATATTTCGCGAAATTCGCAATTTCGGTCACGCCGACTTTTTCGCGCACGCCTTTGCATTCCGCTTTGACATGTTCGAAATCATTCGAGCGGCGGAAGGAGAAAATATCTTCCTGCGGCACGCCTTTCGGCGCGAACCAGAGCGGCGTTTCAAGGCCCCATGAATCGCCCATCACCGCGCCATTCGCGACCATCAGATCATAGGTCGCGGTTGTCTGATGTGGACGTGCAGCGGGTAACTCCTCATTCGGGAAGCGGATGCGGAAGCGGCGGGAATAATTCTCGCGCACTTTCTCATTGGTATAAGAGCGCGTCGCCCATTCGCCATAGCGCGCGACATCCATGCCCCAGACGTCGAAGCCCGGATCGCCGTTCACCATCCATTGCGAGAGCGCGAGGCCGACGCCGCCGCCTTGGCTGAAGCCCGCCATCACCGCACAAGCGACCCAGTAATTCGACAGACCCTGCACGGGAC
>RFXE01000350.1 GCA_009921785.1 Alphaproteobacteria bacterium | reverse complement strand
GGCAATACGGTTCTGCCGTGATTCATCAATCATCTCGATCGCCATTTCCGTGTTGGTTTCAGCGCCACCGAGATCAACAAGGACGGCTACACCCGCTTCTGACCAGGCGCGATCAATCGCTTCCATGATCTGACCAACATCGGTGCCTAGACCGCCATCGCTATTTCCGCCTGTGAAAGCGAGAGGCACGGCGTCGCCCACCATCTGGCGCACCATATCGGCCGCACCTTCAGCGACTTTTTCTGAATGGGAGACAATGACTATTCCAACATTCGCCATGTCAGTTCTAACTCCTCATGCACCGAAGTGCTTGGCGATGGTTGCAATCAAGAGTGACGAAGACCGCGCCCCTGGATCCATGTGGCCAATGGATCGATCTCCGAGAAATGAGGCGCGTCCACGAATGGCCTTCATCGAAACAGTTGCTTCAGCAGCAAGCCGTGCGGTTTCAGAAAGATGCGATGCTAGATCTGAACGATTATCCCACGCCGCAAGAACCGGCGCGAAGACATCGAGCATCGTCTTTTGGCCGACTTCCGATTTCCCGCGTGCTTTAACCGCTTCAAATGCGGCAGCAAACGCCGTCTTCAAATTTTCTGATGTCGGTTGATCAGATATTTCTTTAGCGAGTGTCAAAAACAACGTGCCGTAAAGTGGACCCGATGCGCCGCCGACTTTCATAACGAGCTGAGTACCGATTGTTTTTAACATATCAGGCAAGGGGCGCGCCGCGAGCGCGTCGGCGTCCGCCAGAATGGTTTCAAAGCCGCGCTTCATATTGACGCCGTGATCGCCGTCACCAATCGCCTGATCAAGTGAGGTCAACTCATCCGCATGCGCGATGATCATTTTGGCACAGTCTTCGATGAGAGCTTTTTTCAATGCGCTGTCCATGACCAATTCCTCAACCACGAACTCTCTGGCCATCGACATCGAAAAAGAGCGGCGCCAAAGGAGTTAAATGAACTTTATCGCCTTTCTCAAGACCTGAATCAGGCGGGCTCAGCACCACAACATCTTGTCCACCCATGTCGATATGGAGATGATTTTGATCACCAAGATGCTCAACCCATGTCACGAGGCCATTGCCATCCGCACCAGTGGATTTTTCAATCGAAAGATGTTCGGTACGAAGGCCCATAACGCTGGCGCCGCGTGGAGCAGCCACCGACGGAAAGCGATTGAGCGGCACAAAATTGATCGCCGGCATGCCCAACCGCGAAGCAACATACATATTCACAGGATCGGTATAGATGTCGCGCGGCGTACCCATTTGAACGAGGCGTCCGCGATCCATAACGCCAATTCGAGTCGCGAGCGTCATCGCTTCAATTTGATCATGTGTCACATAAAGAATTGTAGCACCGAGATCACGTTGAATGCGCTTCAACTCAATACGCAAATCACCACGCAATTTCGCATCAAGCGACGACAAGGGTTCATCCATCAAATAGATCGATGGGGAGCGCACAAGCGCGCGCGCAATCGCCACGCGTTGCATCTGCCCCCCCGAGAGGCGTGTCGATTGATTTTGAAGCTTGTCATCGATGCGTACGAGCTTTGCGATCTCGCGCACTTTGCTGTCAATCTCAGCTTCCGAAAGGCCGCGAATAGGCGAGCGCAAAGGGAAAGCGAGATTTTCATAAACCGTCAGATGCGGATAAAGTGAATATTGTTGGAAAACAAAAGCGACATCGCGCTCGGCCGGGGCAGCCTTAGTCGCATCGAAACCATGAATCGTAATCGTGCCTTGATCAGGCTGTTCAAGCCCCGCGACAAGACGCAATAAAGTTGTCTTGCCTGCGCCTGTCGGCCCCAGCAACACAATGAATTTCACCATCACCAATTGAAATGGAGACATCATCAACTGCGCGCGTTGCGCCAAAAGATTTGGATAGTCCTGAAAGAACAACCTCAGCCATGGATTGCTCCTTCATGAAGCGCGCTACG
>RFXE01000349.1 GCA_009921785.1 Alphaproteobacteria bacterium | reverse complement strand
ACTTCCTTCAAACCAGCCAATGCGACGATATCACCAGCAAAAGCTTCCTTGATGTCTTCGCGGTTGTTCGCATGCATCAACAACATACGACCAATGCGCTCTTTCTTGTCCTTCGTCGAATTCAACACGGTCGTGCCGGAATCAATCTTGCCCGAATAGACGCGGCAGAATGTGATCGTACCAACGAACGGATCGTCCATGATCTTGAAGGCGAGCATTGAGAAGGGCTCGTCATCATTGGCTGTGCGAACAGTTTCTTCTTCCGTCTTGAAATCGATGCCCTTGATCGCTTCACGATCGAGAGGTGACGGAAGATAATCAACAACCGCGTCAAGCAAAGGCTGCACGCCCTTGTTCTTGAACGCAGAACCGCAGAGAACAGGATTGAACACGCGGCCGATAACAGCCTTACGGATCAAGCGCTTCAATGTAGCAACATCAGGCTCTTTACCATCGAGGTAAGCCGACATCACATCATCATCGAGTTCAACAGCCGCTTCGAGAAGCGTGTGACGATATTCTTTAGCCTGCTCGAGAAGATCAGCAGGAATTTCTTCGTCGCGGAATGTCGCGCCGAGATTTTCATTGTCCCACACAACGGCCTTCATGCGAACGAGGTCGATGATGCCCTTGAAATTGTTTTCCGAACCAATCGGCAATTGGATGCAAACAGGCTTGCCGGCAACGCGTGTGACGATTTCCTCAACGCAGTTGAAGAAGTCAGCACCGGTCTTGTCCATCTTGTTCACGAACACAACGCGCGGAACATTGTATTTGTCAGCCTGACGCCAAACGGTTTCCGTCTGCGGCTCAACGCCCTGGTTGCCGTCGAGAACGCATACTGCACCGTCGAGGACGCGGAGCGAACGCTCAACTTCAATCGTGAAGTCAACGTGGCCAGGCGTGTCGATGATGTTCAGGCGATGATCATTCCAGAAGGTTGTCGTCGCAGCCGATGTGATCGTGATGCCGCGCTCCTGCTCCTGCTCCATCCAGTCCATGGTGGCAGCGCCATCATGCACTTCGCCAATCTTGTGCGACTTGCCTGAATAGAAAAGGATACGCTCGGTCGTTGTCGTCTTACCGGCATCGATATGCGCCATGATACCGAAATTCCGGTAGTCTTTAATGGCATGTGAGCGTGGCATCGGTCAGTCCTCGACGTAAAAGTAAAATTACCAGCGATAATGCGAAAAGGCGCGGTTCGCTTCCGCCATGCGGTGCGTGTCTTCGCGCTTCTTAACGGCGCTGCCACGATTGTTAGCAGCATCCATCAATTCGGCCGACAAACGATCGACCATGGTCTTGTCATTACGGCCACGAGCAGCCGAGATGAGCCAGCGAATAGCAAGCGCCTGACGACGCTCTGAGCGCACTTCAACCGGAACTTGGTAGGTCGCACCACCAACGCGGCGTGAACGAACTTCGATGGCCGGAGCGACATTGTCGAGCGCCTGACGGAACACCTGAAGGGGATCAGTCTTGAGCTTCGCTTCAACCGCTTCGAAGGCGCCATAAACGATCGCTTCCGCGACCGATTTCTTGCCATCATACATAACCGAATTCATGAACTTGGCGACAACGATGTCACCAAATTTCGCATCCGGAATAACTTCGCGCTTTTCTGCACTGTGACGACGGGACATGTTCTTCTCTCCGCCTTACTTCGGACGCTTCGCGCCGTATTTCGAACGGCGTTGCTTACGGTTCTTGACGCCCTGTGTATCGAGGACGCCACGGATGACGTGGTAACGGACACCCGGCAAATCCTTCACGCGGCCGCCGCGGATCGCGACAACAGAGTGTTCTTGCAAGTTGTGACCTTCACCGGGGATGTAACCGATCACCTCGAAGCCATTGGTCAGGCGCACCTTCGCAACTTTACGAAGCGCCGAGTTCGGCTTTTTCGGTGTCGTCGTATAGACGCGCGTGCACACGCCACGCTTTTGCG
>RFXE01000348.1 GCA_009921785.1 Alphaproteobacteria bacterium | reverse complement strand
TTCAGTAATTGACGACGAGAAATTAAAAGTTTCGACATGATTTGCCCCCTCTTCTCCAAACATAGCGATTGCCATTGAGATGAGGAGAAGGTGCAAAATGATTCTGACGAATGAAATTCAGTTAGCTGACAGAATCGTCATATAGAGAGTGAACAAACCGTCATGTTTTCGGCCAAGATCATAAATCAAATGGAGAATCCGCCGGGATCAACCCGGCGGAATTTTTGATGATAATTCGCTTAGAATACCAAGGCTCTTGCCTGTTTCACACCCGGCAGTCGCTGAATGGCTTGCAAGACATGCGGCGGTGCAGCGCCATCGATTTGAACCAGCGCAATGGCCGAGCCGCCTTCATTGTCGCGCCCTAAAGCAAAGGTGGCGATATTGACTTGCGCATTGCCTAAAAGCGATGCGAAGCGACCGATAAAGCCGGGCTTGTCCTCATTCGTGACATAGATCATCGAGGGGCCGAATTCCGCATCAACCTTGATGCCTTTGATATCGACGATGCGCGGCTTGCCATCGGTAAACACGGTACCCGCAACCGAGCGTGTCAATTCGTCGGTAACCACTTCCAATGTGATGAGTGAATCATAATCCCCCTCACCTTCGCGCACGGTTTCTTCAATGACAATGCCACGTTCTTTGGCAACAACAGGCGCAGACACAACATTCACATCTTGAAGCGCGGGACGCAGAAGACCGGCAATCGTGGCCGCTGTCAGCGCCTTGATTTTAAGCGCCGCGACATCGCCTTGATAGGTGATGCGCACTTCTTTGATGCCGCTATCGGTGAGTTGACCTGCGAAAGAGCCGAGCTTTTCAGCCAAAGCGATGAAGGGCTTTAATTTGGGCGCTTCCTCAGCTGTGATCGAAGGGAAATTGATCGCATTCGAAATCGCGCCGCGCACGAGATAATCGGCCATTTGTTCGGCCACTTGCAGCGCGACATTTTCCTGCGCCTCATTGGTTGAAGCGCCAAGATGCGGCGTGCACACCACATTCGGATGACCGAAAAGAACATTCGATGTCGCAGGCTCTTCGATAAACACATCAAAGGCTGCACCCGCAATATGCCCCGTATCCAAAAGCGCGCGTAGAGCGTGCTCATCCACGAGACCACCGCGCGCGCAATTGATGATGCGCACACCTTTTTTGGTGCGGGCGAGATTATCGGCCGAGAGAATATTTTTCGTCTGCGCCGTTAAGGGCGTGTGCAGCGTGATAAAATCGGCACGCGCCAAAAGATCTTCGAGTTCGACTTTCTCGACGCCCAAATCAATGGCGCGTTCAGCAGATAAGAACGGATCAAAAGCGATGACACGCATCTTAAGACCGATGGCACGGTCAGCGACAATCGCGCCGATATTGCCACACCCGATAATGCCCAATGTCTTGCCCGTGATCTCAACACCCATGAAGCGGTTCTTCTCCCATTTCCCCGCTTGTGTTGACGCATCTGCCGAAGGGATTTGGCGCGCGAGCGCAAACATCATCGCAATCGCATGTTCGGCCGTTGTGATTGAGTTACCGAAAGGCGTATTCATCACAATCACGCCTTTGGCGGTGGCCGCAGGAATATCGACATTGTCGACGCCGATGCCGGCACGACCCACAACTTTCAAACGCGTGGCGTTTTCCAAAATCTTCGCCGTGACTTTGGTGGCTGAGCGAATGGCCAGACCATCATAGTGATCGATGATTGCAGCGAGCTTGTCTTTGTCTTTGCCAAGATCCGGTTGGAAATCGACTTCAACGCCACGCTCTTTGAAAATCGCAATCGCGGCAGGAGAAAGAGAATCAGAAATCAGAACGCGAGGAGCCATGATGAATATCCTTTGGTAATCGTCGCCCGCATTGAAACGGACGTTGCGCAATAAGCGCGATGAAGGGGGATGAGACCGTGATAGGCGATGAATTATGCGGCTTTGGCGAGCGAAGTTTTCACTTCATGAAACGCCCATTCGATCCACGGCAT
>RFXE01000347.1 GCA_009921785.1 Alphaproteobacteria bacterium | reverse complement strand
ACGCCGATGGGAAGAATGGGAGAGCCAGATGAGATCGCATCTGTGGTCCTTTTTTTGGCTTCAGAGGCATCAAGTTTATTAACTGGTTCGATTGTTGTCGCTGATGGTGGTTATACATGCTGGTGATTGATATAATTTTGCAATCTACCGGACTGTTTTACTCCCAATGAACACCCAATATCTTTATCGTCTCGCAGTAAATGTTTGTGTTCGGTAAAGGGGGCTGTGGGCCCCCGCAACCACCGATAGCAAACGTCCTGAAGGTTCGCCCTCAGGGCGTTTTTTATTGCCTGAAATCTCGCTGCATACAGCCAGAATTTGCGCGAGCGCGCCGAATAGCGACGCATCAAGCTCGGCTCCGCTTGGACTCGGAGACAGTTCGATATAGTCGATCAGGCTACGGATGAGTTCCATCGCTTCCAATTGATTTTCACCCTCCAGTGATTGCTCAAGGCGTTCGACCCAGCGGCCGTAAATTTCGGCCGCGCGGGGATGGAGAAGAACGTCCAAATTCTCTGGCGGCGGAGCCATGAATTCTTGATCAACCGCTATCCGCTGTTCCTTTAATTCAGCGAGGCGATCCTTCATGGAGGGCTCATATAATCCGTCCTCAATAGCTTTAAAAAGGCCGGCAATTTTACGGTCTATTTCTGCTTTTCGCTTCTCAATTTGAGCTTGGGCAGCTTTTGACTTTTCCTGTTCTTCGCGGATGGCTTCCTGATAGCCTTCGACGAACCCGCTAACGAGATCAGGCGCCATGAGTCGTTCTTTTAGGCCCACGAGCACACGGGCTTCGATTTCCTTCCGACTGATTGAAAGGGCGTTATCGCAGGTGCCTTTGCGTTTTCTTGTTGAGCAGCCGAACCGATTTTTTGAAACGATCGTGAAGTCGCCGTTACAACAGCCGCAGCGTAAAAGGCCTGAAAGAAGGTAACGTGAACGATGCGCCTGGTTTAAAGGATTGTAGTTTTCGATGCCGGCGCCCAAAGGCTGGGTTTGTCTGGCCCGAATTTTTACTTGCCTCGATTTGACGCGCTCCCAAAGTGCATCATCAATAATTCTCAGATGGGGGACCTGTGCCCGTTCCCAGAGTTCAGGGGGATTTGGGCGCGCCACACGTTTCCCGGTCCTTGGATCCTTTGTGTAGCTGCAGCGGTTCCATTCGAGCATGCCGCGATAAAGTGAATTATTTAAAATGCCGGTCCCGCGTTGGTTCTGTCCACGAATTGTGGTGTTAGACCACTCACGTCCTTCGGGCCCCAGAACTCCCTCATGGTTGAGGTCTCTGGCGATTGCTTCGGGCGTTTTACCATTCGCGTACTCAGAGAATATTCGTTTGATGATCGACGCTTCTTCAGGAATTATTTCCCGCGCTCCACCGTCATTGTCCTCGCTGCTTATCGCGCGATAACCGTAAGAGATGCCCGCCGGAATACGACCTTTCAAAACGCGTCCCATCTGTCCGCGCTTCGTCTTTTCTCCAAGATCTTTGAGGGCTATTTGCGCCATCATTCCCATCACAGCAATATGAATCGTTGTGATCTCTCCAATGGATGGCGTGAACAATCTGATTTTATGAAATGCAAGCTGATCCTGCAGATCAGCCGTGTCAGCTAGTCGACGACCCAATCGATCAATAGCTTCGCAAATTACAATGTCGAATTTATTCCTTGAGGCGTCAGCAATTAATTTCTGGAAGCTAGGACGGAAGCGGCTTGCACCGCTAATTGCGGCGTCTGTGTAAGTTTCAACAACTGCCCAACCTTGAACGTTTGCATATCGGCGACAAACTTCAAGTTGATCCTCGATGGAGGCTTCGCGCTGTAAGTCAGATGAGTATCGGGCGTAAATTGCGGCACGCATGATTGGCTCCACACTCAAGAATCTTCGGTACATGATTCCGTGATAAATTCACGGATGGTTTGATAGTGACGGCGAGATGCGTGAATCATCTGCGCTTGGTTATAATGTTTTTGAACC
>RFXE01000346.1 GCA_009921785.1 Alphaproteobacteria bacterium | reverse complement strand
CCGGCTCCTTCACCGGTGAGATTGCGCGCGCGATCAAAATCTTAAAGCCCGAAAAAATCATTGTGACGGAGCCGGGCGAATATCGCGTGCGCGCGATGATGGAGGAATGGCAAGCGCAATTCAAATTGCCCATCGAGATCCGGGATGATGATCGGTTTTTTGCGACGCCTTTTGAGTTTTCACAATGGGCCGCGCCACGCAAAGAATTACGGATGGAATTTTTCTATCGCGAGATGCGGAAGAAAAGCGGCCTCTTGATGCAAGGCAAAGAGCCAGAGGGCGGGCAATGGAATTATGATTCCGAGAACCGCAAAGCGTTGTCATCGAAAGAAAAGATTCCGGATCGGTTACGGTTCAAGCCTGATACGGTCACAAAAGATGTGATCGATCTTGTTGCGCGGCGCTTTGCAGATCACCCCGGTCGATTGGAGTCGTTTGGGTGGCCCGTCACGCGTAAGCAGGCCTTAAAAGCGCTTGATCATTTCATCAATGATTGTCTCCCGCGTTTCGGTGATGTGCAGGATGCGATGAAAGGCGGAGAGCCCTTTTTGTTTCATGCGCTTTTAGCGCCTGCGTTGAATTGCGGATTACTGCTCCCCCTTGAAATCTGTCGTGCAGCGGAGCGGGCCTATCATCAAGGCCACGCGCCCTTGAATGCAGTTGAAGGATTTATTCGACAGATCCTTGGATGGCGTGAATATGTGCGCGGGCTCTATTGGCATGTGATGCCGGATTATGCGCAATCAAATGCACTTGAGGCTATGCGGCCGTTGCCCGCGTTTTATTGGACCGGCGACACAGAGATGAATTGTCTTCGTCAATGTGTGAATGACACGATGGACAATGCCTATGCCCATCACATTCAAAGGCTCATGGTGCTCGGCAATTTCGCTTTGCTTGCGGGTATTCGCCCGAGCGATGTCGAGGATTGGTTTCTCGCCGTCTATGCCGACGCCTATGAATGGGTCGAGTTACCCAATGTGCATGGCATGGCTCTTTATGCCGATGGCGGACTTTTGGCCTCGAAGCCCTATGCGGCGTCTGGTGCCTATATCGACCGTATGAGCGATTATTGCTCTTCGTGCCGCTTTAGCCCGAAGGCCAAAGAGCCGGAACGTCTCTGTCCCTTCACGCCCCTATACTGGGCCTTTCTCGAGCGCAATCGGGCCCGACTTTCGCGCAATCCCCGTCTTTTTATGCCTTACCGCAGCCTCGATTCCATGGCAGAAGGGCTGCGCGCGCGGCATCTCGCCGCTGCCGAGGCGATACTCGCCGCGCTCTGATTGAATGACGCGACAAGAGGACCCAAAGCGCGGCGGCGTGTGTTCGAAGCGTTGCAATCACTTTGGATTTTTATTTTTCGCGATGACCACTT
This sequence comes from Alphaproteobacteria bacterium, assembly GCA_009921785.1. GTDB lineage: Bacteria > Pseudomonadota > Alphaproteobacteria > Rhizobiales > Beijerinckiaceae > CAIUPE01. Next base: position 605 of record RFXE01000346.1, on the reverse strand, counting down.
CGTCCGACCGCATTTCAACAATACTCCTACGTTTGCCTGAACAAGGCACAGGGGATCGCTTGGCTGTGTCCGAAATCGTATCGGCTCTGGGCGCGCGCGGTTATTCCATTCTCATTGTGATTTTGGGCTTGCCGAATAGTTTGCCCATGCCGCCACCCATTGCCTTGGTCAGCGGTATCTTGATGGTTTTTATCTCATTACAAATTCTACTAGGGCGTGCATCACCCTGGCTGCCTTCATCTGTGTTGAAACGCGATCTCGCGCGGGCGGATGTCAGCCGCGCGGTTGAACGGGCCATGCCCTGGGTGCGATGGATTGAGAAATTGGCGCAGCCGCGTTTTACGTTTTTTGACTCAAGTGTCGGATTGCGTGTGGTTGGATTTGGATTGCTGATTATATCGCTCGGCTTGGTGTTTGCCTTGCCTGTGGTTGGTCAAATCCCGATGGGGATTGCGCTGTGCCTTATCGGCCTTGGTCTTGTTGAACGTGATGGGCTTTTAGTCGCTATCGGCTTTGGCATAGGCATTGTTGGCGTTGCGTTTTCTTACGGCTTTCTTGTTGCCGTATTAACCGGTGCCGCGCGTCTGATCTGATCACATAGTGCT
>RFXE01000345.1 GCA_009921785.1 Alphaproteobacteria bacterium | reverse complement strand
ATTGGTAAAAAACTGGGAGCGATGCTCGATCTCGCGCCACTCACTTTGCCTGCAAGATCCCGTTATGAAACGGCAGGCATTATCCCCACGCAAGCGCCCAAACGCGGTCGTATCGCGTTACTCGGTGGATGCGCGCAAACAGTTCTCGATCCCGGTATCAATGAGTCAACAATTCGTTTGCTGACCCGGATGGGCTTTGATGTTGTCCGCGCAAAAGGTGAAGGTTGCTGTGGCGCGCTTGTCCATCATATGGGCCGCGATGCTGAGAGCCATGATTTCGCGAAAGCCAATATTGAGGCGTGGATGAAGGAAATTGATGGCGAAGGATTGGACGCTATCGCCATCACGACGTCAGGTTGCGGAACGACGATCAAGGATTACGGTTTTATGTTTCGCGATCATCCGCTTTGGGCCGAAAAGGCTGCGCGCGTGTCCGCGCTCGCGAAAGATATCACCGAAATCGTTTCACAGTTTGGTTTGCCCGAACCGATCAATGCAACAGGTCAGACTATTGCCTATCATTCGGCCTGCTCGATGCAGCATGGTCAACAATTGCGCGACGAACCAAAAAATCTGCTGAAAGCCGCGGGCTTTAGTGTGAAAGATGTTCCCGAAGGCCATATCTGCTGTGGTTCTGCGGGTACTTACAATATGATGCAGCCTGAACTCTCCGGCGCTTTACGCGAGCGGAAAGTTAAGAATATCGAACGTACAAAGCCTGATATTGTGGCCACAGGTAATCTCGGTTGCATGACGCAAATCGGTAAAGGTCTTAAAGATCGCAACTCTGATATTGTTGTTATTCATACTGTTGAATTACTCGACTGGGCGACAGGTGGCCCCCAACCGCGCGTGTTGGCTGATCCCGGACTACATTGAAGGACGTCGATACTCTTAGATATGTCGTCTTTTTCAACAAGACTTCCGATTGATGATGTGCTTCCGGTATGTCTTGAGGCTCTGACAAAAAATTCGTCTCTCGTTCTTGTTGCGCCTCCGGGCGCTGGCAAAACAACGCGTGTACCTTTGGCCTTACTTGATGCCCCGTGGCGTGAAGATAGAAAAATTCTTGTTCTCGAACCAAGACGTCTCGCTGCGCGCGGCGCGGCGGCGCGAATGGCGGCAACACTTGGCGAGGCCGTGGGCGAGACCGTGGGTTATCGCGTAAGGCTTGGTTCGAAAGTCAGCGCGCGCACGAAAATTGAAGTGATCACTGAGGGCATTTTCACACGGATGATTCTTGATGATCCGACATTGTCTTCAGTTGCAGCCGTTCTCTTTGACGAGTTTCACGAAAGATCACTCGACGCCGATCTCGGTTTGGCTTTTGCGCTTGATGCGCAGCAAGCCTTACGTCCTGACCTTCGTATACTTGCGATGTCGGCAACACTCGATGGCGCGCGGGTTGCGGAACTCCTCGGGCAATGTCCCGTGATTGAAAGTGAAGGCCGTGCCTTTCCCATTGAAACACGCTATCGGCCGCGTGATCCTTCGAGGCGCTTAGAAGATGTTATAGTTGATACTGTGCGCACAGCACTTGCCGATGATCAGGGATCCGTGCTCGTCTTTTTGCCCGGCCAAAGCGAAATCAAACGCGCTGCTGATTTATTGCGTGAGAAGATAAGCGCATCCTCAATCGATATTACACCGCTCTATGGCGCGATGGATCCGGCCGAACAAGACAAAGCCATTTCGCCCGCGCCTGCCGGCAAACGTAAAATTGTTTTGGCGACCGCGATTGCCGAGACATCACTTACCATTGAAGGGGTGCGTATCGTTATCGATTCCGGTCTGCAACGCGTTCCGCTTTACGAACCGGATCTTGGTTTGACACGACTAGAGACGCGGCGTGCTTCTCGTGCATCTGCTGATCAGCGACGCGGTCGCGCGGGGCGTACTGAACCCGGTATTTGTTATCGTCTATGGGAAGAGGCGGCGACGGGCGCGCTGGAACCCTTCTCATCTCCTGAAATTCTTGCGGCTGATCTTTCTG
>RFXE01000344.1 GCA_009921785.1 Alphaproteobacteria bacterium | reverse complement strand
CCTTTTTGAAAAATGCACCAATTCTCTTTCTGGATGAGCCCACTTCAGCGCTTGATGCTGAATCGGATGCTTTAATCCAAGACGCTTTGCGGCGGCTGATGAAAGGCCGCACCACGCTTATGATTGCTCATCGGTTGGCTTCAATTGCTTATGCCGACAAGATTTACGTTCTTGAAAATGGTCGCGTGATCGAAGAGGGTTCGCATAACGTACTTCTCGAGCAGAATGGCAAATATGCGCGGCTCTATGAATTGCAATTTCATGTGTGATTGAGTTGAAGTTTTTTGATGACACTCGATCCGCGTCACGACCCTCATCGAAAGCCGACTTTCCTCCATTGGATTGAATATGGGGCTTTAAAGGCGGTCGCGTTTCTTGCGCGCCATGCGTCCTCTCGATTTATCGATGGAATATCTGCGGCTCTATGGTGTGCAGTAGCGCCTCGGAAGCGGCGTCATTCTCGTGCTGATCGTAATCTGGCGACGGCGCTGCCAAATTTAACGAACGACGAACGGAACAAAATCCTTAATGAAATGTGGGACAATCTCGGTCGCACGACGACAGAGGCCTTCGCTCTTTCTCAGATTGCTGATGATCCAAACGCGGTGACATTTAATTTTTCTGATGATGTTATCGCGCTCATGCAAAGCGCCCAGCCAGCAATTTTTGTGGGCCTTCATGCTGGGAATTGGGAGGTTCCGGCCATTGCAGCGGAGCGGTTTGGCAAGCCCTTGATGGGGGTCTATCAGAAGATCATCAATCCGCTGATTGACGAGTTGGTCCGCTCCATCAGGCAAAGATTTTATAGCGGGGGCTTGCACGCAAAGGGCGCCGAGACGGTAACGCGTATTCGTCGTGGCCTATCGCAAGGATATTCCGTCGCCATCATGGCTGATCTTCGAGACGCGCATGGCGAGTTTGTTCCCTTTTTCGGACAAGATGCTCGTTCAACCGTGTTTCCGGCGCTGTTGGCTCGTCTTCATAAAGCGCCAATTATAGCCATCCGCGCCACTCGAATTGGCGTAAGGCAATTCAGGATCGATGCGGTTCTTGTTCCTTTGATGCATGATAAAGATCGGAACGCCGAGGTTCGCGAGAACACGCTCAGAATCCAAAAGCAGTTTGAACAGTGGATAAAAGAAGACCCGTCACAATGGATGTGGGGGCATAATCGGTGGGATACCGAGGGTTGAACCCGCGAGTTTTGAAAGCTTGTTAATTCCCGCAAGACTCGTTCGATGGCGGCAGATAGTTTATATGTCCCGGCCATTTGTTTGTTGACTGCCCAAGGGTTGATTTAACGTCAATGGGTTCTGATGTGTTCTCGCAAAGACGCGGGAAGAAATCTTTTGCGCGAACACCTTCATCAAGACTGATGATGATTGCGCCCGTTTCCTTGCAATAATTTTGTTTGGCCTCATCGGCCCATGGCCCGAAGGGAAGTTCGATAAAGAGCGGCTTATCTTTGATCCATAGGGTGGGCGACCCGCCAATCTTCACCTCATTGATGATCACGCAGGAAAGCGGCTTTGTTTGGTGGCGTTGCCATAAGGCTTCGACCTGCTGCGCAAGAGGTCTGGTTTGAGAAAAATAGGCTTCGTGAGGATGGCTAATCACCTCGCCGGCGAGAAGATAAATCCAGAAAAGGCCAGATAGTCCGACCATCGCTTTGGCTGTCAGTCTTGTTTGACTCACAAAAAATTCTTTATGACCTGTATGTTCAAGCGTGAGTGCCAGACCAACTGAAATCGCTGGCGCGATGGGTATAAGCCATAAAGATTTTACAAATTGTCCTGTGATCAATCCGGCGCCGATCACGCTCAAGGGTGATATGACAAGAATGATCCATCCGATGCGATAGGGCTCATCGCTCGCAAAATATTTCTTTAGACGCAATAACGGAATTTCGATTTTTAGAAGTCTCAGCATCAAGAGTGGTGTGAGGAAAATTGCGACAATACCCCAGAGCAGTCCCCAAAAGCCTTCGAAAATTGAAAGGACTGTCGAGA
>RFXE01000343.1 GCA_009921785.1 Alphaproteobacteria bacterium | reverse complement strand
AGGCGTTCCATCGCAACGTCAAGTTTACGGGCATTTTGACTGCCGCTCGCCTGCGCCTTGAGGGCGCCGATATTTGAATTAATAACCGTCATTGGATTTCTCCGTTTCCGTGAATGTCCCCGCTGGAGCTTTTTCGCTCGAACGGATCAATGTGATCGTTTCAGTTTCAAAAGCCCCTCAGGGATCGGGGGGCGCCGCCCCCTATGAGGAAGGCTGGTCGAACGAGAAGACGGTTGGACTTTGGGATTCTTTAGCCCACCACATTTGCGGCTTTGGGACTTGCGGATTGGGCGCCCTTAAGAGATGGTTCGATCAATAAATTCTGTGGAAGGATCAAGCCTTTATGGCAAAGCCGGCAAAAAAGGACGCGCCTCCGAAAGCGGGGGCCGAGGCGAAGCCCGCAGCACCTGCGGGCGGATCCCATGACCCTCATCACGATGTTCACGCGAAGAGTGCCCAGCCGACAACCGCCTCGGGTATTTTGCTTCACCGCTTCAAATCGATCGACGTCAGCGCTCTAAAGCCTGCGGATTGCCGCGCGCTGATTGACGAGATCCGTTCGGTTTTGGCCAAGGGCAAAGAGGGGATGCCCGTTGATCTTGGCGACCGGGTCAAACTGATCCGAATATGGAATGCCCTTGCCTGGTATGTGGAGGAGCCCGATCCCGTGCCCGTCTCTGAGGTTCCTGAAGTTTCGGAAGTCCCTCATGTCGCCGAAGTACCTCAAGAGCATCATTTGGAGGAGAGCGCGGCTGAGCCAGATGTCCCTCATGAGGCCGTTGAAGAACCGGAAGCGGAAACAATTGCCCACATTACCCACGAGCCGGAAGCTTCAGGCGGAGAGGCAGCGTTGTCGGCTGAGCTTGTTGGCGAGTATGAGCCATCAGTGCTGGTAGAAGAGGACCTCGTTTCGCCTCCCCCGGGTGCTCGTGAAACTGATATTGTTATCGATGAGCCGTTTGTCCCGCAAAAAACGGAAGCCGCAGCAGAGCCTGCGATAATCCGCAAGCGTCTGCGCATGGTTCAAGATGGTGTTCTCACGGGCCGCGTTCTCGAAGCCGGAACCGTCGTTCTCGTTTATCCGTTGGATGCACAACATCTGATTGATGAAGGCATCGCCGAAATGATTGAAGATGCCACTTTGTCCGAGGAAAGTGAAAGCACGTATTAAATTTTTGAGGTGCCTTAGGTTCTCAAACCATCAAAGGCGTTGCGGGCTGTCACGCCATGTTGCGCCTGTTCTTGAAGAGCGCCTGGATCGGGGCTCCATTTACTCGCCGCATCAAGAAATTTTGCAAGCGAGTCGACACTGACAGGGGCCTCGCCTTCAAAAATAGGCATCTGATATGCTGGATTAGCATCAAAGGCTTGAAACTGTACCTCGCCCCTTGAGGCCCGTCGGGGTTGATAAATGGGGGTGTTGGCCTGGTCAACGTTTTGGAGTTCTTGGCCAAATCCCGTTTCGCTTGAAAGTTCATCTGCAAGCCCATTTGCCATGTCCTTGCCTGAACCATTAAGGGAATCTTTTGTTAAATTGGGCAGACCTTTAAGTGGTGATTGTCGCGCTAACAATTGATCTTGCGGTTTCAGCCGCGCGATCAGCATATCACCCGATAGGGCATTGTTTTTGGCGATGTCCGTTTTGATGATGGATTTAGCAAGAGCGAGCGTCGTTGGTGCGGGAGCGGCTGCGCCATCGAATTTTCTAGAGAAACGTTGATAAATGTCATTAAACGACGCCGGTGCGCCGTCTTTGAAGAAGATGGTTTTGTTTGACTGCGCTGCATCAGGCAGAAGAGATGCGGCAGGTGCATTTGGGTTCGACTTCATCCCATTTAAAAATTTTGCTGCTCCATTTGAACCCAAGAAATGCGCGAGATAAAGCTCTGTCGGCCCGGACTGGTTAATGCCCTGAGCGGCGAGTGCCCGCGCATTGTCGAGGGCGTGGTGAGCGGCGAGGCGGGCGGAGAGATCCGGGTTGGTTCTCAGATCAAGGATGCGTTGGCGATC
>RFXE01000342.1 GCA_009921785.1 Alphaproteobacteria bacterium | reverse complement strand
CATCGATTCTCCGATTCTTGGCGGCGATGGCAACGCCGAATTTTTGGGTTACTTTGAAAAGATTTAAGCTATTTTTGCAGCATCATGATGACGATTGAAGAATTAGAGCGTGCTTTTCTGGACCTAGAGTTTCAGGCTAACCGCATTGCCAAACTCAAGGAAGTCGACCCCGAACACCTTCAAAAATTCAATGCGCGTTCGGAGCAAGTGCGCACACAATTGCTGCAAATGGGACTACATCCCGATCTTCATCAAAGCCTCGAAGACAAAAGACCGATCGACGAGCACTACCTTCCAGCTTACAATTGGGTAAAAAAAATTTGGAATATCCTTTTACTTGGTCAGCATAAAAAGCGCTACATCCCCAAACAACAAGAAAGCTATTTTCGCAAAGAAGTAGCGGAGCGCAACCGCCTTTACGCCTACGCAAAAGGGCACCTCACTGTAGATTGATCAAGGCGCCAATTTGTCTCGCTATCAGGGCATTGTTGCCCTTGATGGGCAGGGGCTTGAGGAGGCTGCGCAACAATATTTCCGCCAGTCTGAGCAAATTCCAACACGTGTGCGGCTGGCGACAGGTCGCGTATCTTTAGCCGCTTCGTCAAATGGTGCCGATGTGATGTGGCGTGCCGGTGGATTGCTCGCGCAATTCATGCCGACATCGCCGGAGCGACAAAGGCGCGCTGATCTTCACCCGGGCGATGCGCCAGAAGGCGTATCAATTTTTGATCAGATCGATGATGAGTCATGGGTCGAAGCCCGTGCGCTTGTTGAAACCATCGAAGATCATGAATTGATTGATCCCACTCTTTCGAGTGAGGCGTTGCTCTATCGTCTCTTTCACGAGAATGGCGTTCGCGTTTTTGATGAAGAGCCGGTGCGCGCGCAATGCCGCTGCTCGCGTGATCGTATTCTGTCGATGCTGAAGGGCTTTTCTCCACAACAACGCACTGAAATGATGGCCGATGACGGAATGATCGGTGTGACCTGTGATTTCTGCTCGAAGCGCTATGTCATTGCGCCTCACGACATCGAGGCGCTTTCATCGCCGGAGGGAGTTCAAAGCGTATGACGTCTTTTGATCGCCGCGTGACGCCCGCACGGCCTGACCGCGTCGCAGCTCATCTTAAGGGCCAAATTGAAGCGCCACTTTATGTCGAGGGTGTAAGAAAAATTGTGTTCGACGGTTCGGCGGATATGCGCCGTCAACCCTATCCCGATGCGCCGCTTGATACTGAAGCACTTCATGGCGAGATCTTCATTGAATATGAATGCGATGATGAAGGCTGGAGTTGGGGTCAACTCGAGCGTGATTCATATGTTGGCTTTGTGCCCTCGAAAGCGTTGACGCTTGATGAGATGGCACCCACTCATCGCGTTTCTGTTCTGCGCAGTTTTCTTTATGGCGGACCAAGCATCAAATTGCCGCCCATGGCGGCATTATCGATCGGCAGCTGCGTGACGGTTGTTGATCATAAAGATCAATTCGCGATCACACATCGTGGCCATTGTTTAATTGCCGATCATCTTGTGCCTGTTGATCATTATGAAACAGATTTTGTAAGTATCGCGGAACGCTTTATCGGCATTCCCTATTATTGGGGCGGCAAGACGAGTTTGGGCCTTGATTGCTCGGGCCTCGTTCAAATCGCACTCGATACGATAGGACAATCAGCGCCGCGTGATTCCGACATGCAGGAAAAGCAACTGGGTCATGAGTTGGAAATAGATGCCGCACTTTCAAACTTAAAGCGCGGCGATCTGATTTTCTGGAAAGGCCATGTTGGTATCATGCGTAATACGAACACACTTCTTCACGCCAGTGGCCATCACATGCTCGTCGTAAGTGAACCGCTCAGCGAAGCGGTTACCCGTATTGCCGCAAAAAATGCAGGTCCGATTACCAGCATCAAGCGTCTTTAATAACCGCGCTTCTGATCTACTTGATAAAGAAGCGGCTCACCTCTTTCGACGCGATAAACCTGTTCGGCAATTGTCCGGCTAATCGCC
>RFXE01000341.1 GCA_009921785.1 Alphaproteobacteria bacterium | reverse complement strand
AATGCAGCAAGAAGGTTTCTTTGTATGTGCCTTCAAGCGCGTCGATGAATTGCTCATCATCCGCCGTGCCGAGAGTCGCCACAACAAAGGCTTGCGTTTCACCACGTGTGAAGAGTGATGAACCATGCGCGCGAGGAAGAACGCCGACTTCCGAGAGGATCGGACGAACAGTCACGAGATCGCGACCATCGATACGTTTCTTGGTGTCGAGAATGTTCCAACGCACGATCTTGGCTTCGACTTCTTTGAAGACCGACGCGACGATAAGCGCGTTGATCGGCTCGGCAGCGCCTTCGCCTGAGAACGCTTCGAGCACTTTGGCTTTTGCAGTCGCCACCTTGTTCTGACGTTCCTGCTTAGCAGGTGTCGAATAGGCGTCGCGCAATTCTTTTTCAACGAGCGCGAGAATTTTGCTTTCGAGTGCGGAGTGATCCGGCGTTGTGAAATCGCGCGGTTCTTTTGCAGCGACTTCAGCAAGCTTGATGATCGCATCGATCACAGGCTGGAAGCCTGCATGACCATGCATCACCGCGCCGAGCATCACATCTTCGCCGAGCTCTTTCGCTTCCGACTCGACCATCAACACGGCATCATTTGTACCGGCGACGACGAGATCGAGAACCGAGTCTGCCATTTCAGCAAGCGTTGGGTTCAAACGATATTGGCCGTTGATATAACCGACGCGTGCGGCACCCACTGGGCCCATGAAGGGAACGCCAGAGAGTGTGAGCGCAGCAGAGGCCGCCACCATCGACACAACATCCGGATCATTTTCAAGATCATGCGAGAGCACAGTGACAACAACTTGCGTGTCGTTCTTGTAGCCGTCAACAAAGAGTGGACGGATCGGACGATCGATCAAACGGGAAACCAATGTTTCCTTTTCGGAAGGACGGCCTTCACGCTTGAAATAACCACCGGGAATACGGCCCGCTGCGAAAGCCTTTTCTTGATAGTTCACAGTGAGCGGAAAGAAGTCGACGCCGGGCTTCGGATCTTTTGCCGACACGACCGTCGCGAGCACAGTTGTTTCACCATAGGTGGCGAGCACCGAACCATCAGCCTGACGCGCAATACGTCCGGTTTCGAGCATGAGCTTGCGCCCTGCCCAGATCAATTCAACTTTTTGAATATCGAACATAGGGATTTTAGTCTTTCATCATGGCCCGGGATCCGAAGACCATGTGCAAGACGGCGGGAGACTGGCTTTGACATGCGGCGCAGGGCGCGCGCTCCAGCCTCCGGCAATCCTGCCATGAAATCCGCATCGGGGCAGGGTTGAGGGCTTTCGGTCTCTGACCAGTTTAGCCCAGGAGTATGAAACAGAAGGCCGGATGCCGTCGGTTTCATGAAGACAACGGGCCGCTTGAGGAGCGGCCCGAAGAAATCGCTTATTAGCGGCGAATGCCGAGCTTTTCGATGATGGTCTTATAGCGCGCTTCATCCTTCGATTTGACGTAATCGAGAAGTGAGCGGCGCTGCGACACCATCTTCAAAAGACCGCGGCGGGAATGGTTGTCCTTCACATGGCTCTTGAAATGGCCCGTGAGATTGGTGATGCGCTCGGTAAGGATCGCGATCTGGACTTCCGGAGAGCCCGTGTCGCCCTTTTTGGTGGCGAATTGGGTAACGAGTTCCTGTTTACGTTCAGGCGATATCGACATCGGATAATCCTTTCAAACTTAAAGGAAATTCGGCATTTTGCCGCTTAATCCGCCGGAAGGCCGTGGCCGGGATGTCGTCCAGCCGGGTCTGTCTCGAACGGAAACGGCCGGGATCATCCCCGGCGCGCTGAGGGGCTTATACACGAAATCAGGGCGAAGGCGAGGGAAAAGAGTCCGGCAAATTCATCCGGACAAACCCTCATAGATTGAACACCCGGTGCGGCACCAATTCGCCCCGCTCAACCGTGCCAATGGCAATCACCTGACCGGCATTCGTCGCGTAAACCATCTCGCCCTCGGCAGGCGCATCGCGCCCGCGCAGCAGCACGGATTGGCCCCGACGAAGGCG